>JBAUAY010001262.1:0-5897 GCA_049676235.1 Streptosporangiaceae bacterium | reverse complement strand
ACGGTGACCGACGGCGGCCTGGTCCTGGTCGACTTCTGGGCCGCGTGGTGCGGGCCGTGCCGGATGTTCGGGCCGGTCTTCGAGAAGGCCTCGGAACGGCACCCCGACGCGGTGTTCGGCAAGGTTGACACCGAGGCGGAGCCCCAGGTGGCGGCTACCTTCAACATCACGTCCATCCCGACGCTGATGATCATCAGGGACAACATCGTGCTGTACGCCCAGCCGGGCGCGCTGCCGGAGGCGGCGCTCGAGGAGCTGATCACCAAGGCCAGCGCGCTCGACATGGACGAGGTCCGGGCCAGCATGACCCCCGCGCCGGCAGGCGCTCAGGAAAGCACCGTGGCAGACGCCTGACCAGCACTGCTCCCGCCGAGGCCTGACGCCGGGAAACGGCGCCGCCGGCGGCTTAGGAAAGCACCCGGCGGCGGAAGTTGCGCAGGCCGATGGCCAGGAACACCGCGGCGAACCCGGTCACCACCGGGTAGATGACGTACAGGTGCATGTGCGGAGCGTTGGTGAAGGCGGCGCGCATCCCCTCGTTCACGTAGACCAGCGGGTTGATCAGCACCACCGTCTGCAGCCAGGGCCAGCCGCCCACGGTGACCGGCGCGAGCTTGATCCACGCATAGTAGGTGCAGCCCAGAAACGTGATCGGCAAGATGATGAAGCCGAACATCAGGCCGATGTTCCGCGGCTCGAAGCTGGTCCCGAGGACCAGGCCGAGCCCGGCCATCGCGATGCACGCCAGCGGCACCAACGTCACGATGATCCACCAGTGCAGCGTGATGTGGGCCTGCACCCCCGGCGCGTGCACGACCGAGGCGATCGGCAGCACGATGGCCGCGGAAAGCACGCCCTGGGCCGCGCCGGAGAGCACCTTCGCGATCGCCACCAGCCAGATCGGGCAGGGTGCCTGCACCCGGTCCTCGATCTCCCGGGTGAAGCCGAACTCCTGGGCCATGGCCAGCGCGATGGACTGCACGCCCTGGAACATGATAGAAATCCCGACCACGCCCGGCACCAGGATGGTGGCGAAGGCCGACTGGGCCGCGGTGCCGTGCCCGCCGCCGATGCCCTGCCCGATCTTCGGGAACACGTAGAGGAAGACGAAGCAGAGCAGGAACGGCTGGATGATCGTCCGCAGCGCGAACTCCCAGACGTGCTTGCGCAGCACCACCAGGTCACGCAGCAGCAGCGCGCCGAGCGCGGTCCAGCTGGCCGCGGCGACCGAACGGGTCGGGCCGCCGCCGATCCTGGCGGCCGGGACCGGAGCCTGGGTCTTGAGCGCAGTCATCAGTCGCGCAGTTCCTTCCCGGTCAGGGTGATGAACACCGTCTCCAGGGTGGGTTCGGCGATCGACACGTCGATGAGCTCGAACCCGCCTCGTTCGGCCGAAAGAACTATTCGCGGGACCAGCCGGTCGCCGCCCTGCAGGTGCAGCTCGAGCCGGTCGTCGGCCACCCGCGTTCGCGTGACGCCCTCGACGTCTTGGGCGAGCAGTTCGCCGAGCCGGTCGGGGTCGCCGGTGGTCCGCACGGTGACGATGGTGTCGGCGCCGATGCTCTGCTTGAGCGCGGTCGGCGTATCCAGCGCCAGGATCCGGCCGTGGTCCATGATCGCGACCCGCTGGCAGAGCCGGTCGGCCTCCTCCATGTAATGCGTGGTGAGCAGGATTGTCTGGCCCGCGCCGTGCAGCTCGCCGAGGAGGTCCCACAGCGCGAGCCTGCTCTGCGGGTCCAGGCCCGCGGTCGGCTCGTCCAGGAACAGCACCGACGGGCGGTGGAAGATGGCCCGCGCCACCATGAGCCGCTGGGCCATGCCGCCGGACAGCGCGTACACCGACGCCTTGGACCACTTCGACAGCTGGAACTGCTCGAGCAGGTCGCTGGCGATCTTCCTGGACGCCTTGGCTCCCATGCCGAACAGCCGGCCGTGGAAGTACAGGTTCTCCCAGACGGTGAGCTGGCGGTCCAGGGTGTTCTGCTGCGAAACGATTCCGCTCAACTGCTTGGCCAGCGCCGGGTGGGCCGCCACGTCCACCCCGGCGAGGAACGCCCGGCCGGACGTCGGGACCACCCGGGTGGTGAGCATGCCGGCGGTCGTAGTCTTGCCCGCCCCGTTCGGCCCGAGCAGGCCGAAGATCTCCCCGGTCCGGACGTCGAGGTTGAGCTTGTCGACCGCGGCGAAGTCGGTGTCCGGATAGACCTTGGTCAGGTCCTCCGTGTGGATGACGGCGTCCGGCTCGCCGCCGGGCTCTTGGCCCGGCAGGCCGGCCGCGCTGGCCGGGGCGTGCGCTGTTCTCATAGACCACCAAGCCTAATCGGCGGTTAGGCCAGGACGGTCGCCGGCGTCCTTGCGGGTCGTGGGGCCGCCGGAGTCACGGCAGCCCACCGTGTCTCGCAGTTGGCGGCTGTCCAATCCGGCATTCTTGAGCGCCCCTGGGCAGGTGTGGATTCTAACTAGCAAGAAAAGGCCGATCACTATAAGCCAGACCGTCTGCGGATAGGCTACGACTCGTTCGATCCCGCCTTCCCCCAGACCGAGATAGTGGCGGCTGGAGTAGCCCACCAGAGCAAGGATCGCCAGCGTCCCGGAAAGAAAGGAATACAGCCGCAAAACCATCGGCATCATTGAATCGGCCGCTATTATAATGAGCGCAGCATTTCCCACCGTGAACGGGATGGCGGCGCCGAGTCCGTGAAATGCGGGGATACTGTTCTCCGGAAAGACGCCAACTATTACCACACCGATTCCGGATATCGCCATACCTGTGAGGCCGATGGTCGCGGCGCGGCTGCTGGCAAATTGACGAGAGATAAGTACAGATCCCGCAGTCATCGCAACGCCCAGAACGATAAAAGATGCGTTCATTAGTCCGTGCAGCGGAGAACACACGAACCGGGCGTTGAAAGTTCCGCAGGCCGTATTACCGAGATCGCTTATGGTGTTGCGGGTTAGGCTGTAGGGCGGGTTCCAGCGCATCGCCACAAATATTTGGGCTGCGAAAAACTGAATACATGATACATACAGAACCGGACCCAGCTCCTGATGACGCCCGGCATGCACCTTGGCTGGCCGGGTTAGCTTCATTAACGGAGTTTAACCCAGTAAATAGCTGCCGGTAATCATCCCAGCGGCGGTTACCTGTGGGCCGCGGCCAGGGCGGCGCGGATCTTCGCGACGTTGGCGGGCGTCCCGGTCTCGTCGGAGAACGGGCCGTACGGGGCGCCGTAAGCAGGGCTGCCCGAGTCCTGCCGCCAGCTTTCTGCGAGCGAACCCGCGTCGACGGCGTCGTAGCCGATCGAGTCGAGGAACGCGGCCACCGCCGCCTTGGCTTCCTCGTCATCGCCCGCGATCGGCAGGGCGGAGCGGTCGGCGGCGCCGGCCGGGCGGGACAGCGAGCGCAGGTGCTTGAAGAAGATGTTGTTGAACACCTTCACCACATGCGAGCCCGGCAGGTCGCGCTGCAGCAGCCCGCTGCTGGTGATCACCCGGGCGTCCAGGTCCGCGATCTGCCCGTCGCGCTGGGGGTAGTAGTTGCCGGCGTCGAGGACCGGCCGGCCGGCCAGCGGCCCGGCGGGCAGGCCGGGGTAGGCCTTGACCGGGATCGCGACCACCACCAGGTCGCCCGCCTCGGCGGCCTGCTCGCCGGTCGCGGCGGTCGCGAGCGGCCCGAGTTCCTCGACGAGATCCTTCAGCGTTTCCGGGCCGCGCGAGTTGCTCAGCACCACCTGGTGCCCGGCCGCCACGCTGAGCCTGGTGACCGTGCCGCCGATCATCCCGCTGCCGATGAAGCCCACAGTTGTCATGACCGCGCCAACCCCGCGGCCCGGCTGATCATTCCTCCAGATGCCGAACGGGCCTGGCCGGGAGCTCCCGGCCAGGCCCAATGGGGTTTTCGTCAGGGCGCCATCTCCTTGGCGACCATCAGCTCGCCTGCCAGTTCGTCGACGGCGGTGAGCTCGGCTACGGCCGCGCTCTCGCGAGCGGGCCCGGTGGTGGGCAGGGTCGCGGCGGCGGCTCGCGGGCGCAGGGTCACGAAGCTGACCACGACGCCGGCCGCGAGCAGCAGGATCGTGACGAGCAGGCCGAGGTGGTAACCGTCCACGAACGCGTGCACGGGATCGGTTCCGGCCCGCAGTGCGGAGGCCTGCCGGGTCCGCAGCACCGCTCCGATCACCGTGATGCCGAGCAGGCCGGCGACCTCGCGCGAGGCGTTGAGCAGCGCGGACGCGATGCCGGCCCGGGCCGCTGGGACGGCCTGCATGACCGCGTTGGTGAGCGGCACGTTCATCAGCCCGGCGCCCGCGCCGAAGAGCATGAACCCGGGCAGCAGGCTGGTGTAACTGGCCTGCAGGCCGAGCCGGGCGAACAGGGCCAGGCCGACCACCATAAGGAGCATCCCGAACGCCACCGTGCGGTGCGCTCCGGCCCGCGCCTCGACCCGCGGGGCGATGCTCGCGAACACCGCGACGCACAGCGCCATCGGCACGAACGCCAGGCCGGCCTTGACCGGCGAGAAACCCAGGGTCTCCTGCAGGTACAGCGAGGTAAAGAAGTAGATGCCGAGGATGCCGAAGGCCCAGATCATCATCGTGCCGCTGCCGCCGCTGAACTCACGGCGGCGGAACATCGACAGGTCCACCATCGGGTTGGCGGTGCGGGCCTCGATAGCTCCGAACGCCGCGGCCGCGGCGGCGGCCACCGCGAACGCCCCGAGGATCAGCGGCGCGGTCCAGCCGCTCACGTCGCCCTCGATGAGCGCGTAGGTCAGCGCGAACAAGGACAGCGCCGAGGTGACCAGGCCGGGCAGGTCAAGCTGGCGCACCGCCGAGCCGGCCCGGGATTCGTCCACGTAGAACGCGGCGATGGCGAAGGTGATCACGCCGATCGGCACGTTGATGAGGAAGATCCAGCCCCAGTGCAGGTGCTGGCTGATCAGGCCGCCGAGGACCGGGCCGAGGGCGAGGGCGAGCGCGCTGACCGCGGCCCAGATGCCAATGGCCGTGTTGCGTTCCCTGACGTTGGTGAACGTGGTCATGATGATGGCCAGCGTGGTGGGCATCAGCAGCGCCGCGCCGACGCCCTGCACGGCCCGGCTGGCGATGAGCACTCCCCCGCTGCCCGCCAGCCCGGCGGCCAGCGAGGAGAGCGTGAAGACGGCCATGCCGACGCCGAACAGCCTGCGCCGCCCGAACACGTCGGCCAGCCTGCCGCCGACGAGCAGCAGCCCGGCCAGCGTCAGCAGGTAGCTGCTGACCACCCATTCCAGCCCGGACACCGACAGGTGCAGGCTGCGCTGGATGGTCGGGATCGCGACATTGACGATGTTGTTGTCCAGGTAGGTCATGAAGGTGGCAAGGCTTACCGCCGCCAGTGCCCACCATCTCCTTGATTCCAGGCGCCCGGACCCGGCTGACTGGCTATTCGCTGACACGGTGCTCCCTGACACGGTGCTCGTCCTTTCCCCGGTTTTGTCTCATGTACGGCGTACCTGTATGCCGTTCATGTACGTTGTACAGGTACGTTGTACATCATGACTTGTACGGCGTATAGTTGTCAAGCGATGAGTACAGAACTTCGGTCAGACGAGCCGGACGGCGAACGGCCCCGGCTCAGCAAGCGCGCCGTGACCGAGCGCGCTCTCAAGCTCGCCGACGCCGACGGGCTCGACGCGCTGACCATCCGCAAGCTCGCCCAGGACCTGGGCGTCACGCCGATGGCCCTGTACTGGCATTTCCGCAGCAAGGAAGACCTGCTCGAGGGCGTGGCCGAGCAGGTCTGGGGCGAGATCGACGTGAACGTCGACGCCACGGCGCCGTGGTGGGCCCAGCTTCGGGGGTTGCTGGAATCCCTGGTCAGCGTGCTGCGCGTCCACCCATCAGCGCCCCAGCTGC
>JBAUAY010001261.1:0-2073 GCA_049676235.1 Streptosporangiaceae bacterium | reverse complement strand
ACCGCGCTGGACTGGGGCCTGGTCAACCGGGTGGTGCCCGCGGCGCAGCTTGACTCGGCGGTACAGGATCTGCTGGACCGGGTGACCAGGGGATCGGCGGACAGCAAGGGCATCGGCAAGCAGGCGCTGTACGCGCAGATCGACCTGGACCAGCCCAAGGCCTATGCCTACGCCATCGAGGTCATGGCCGCGACCAGCCAGCTGCCCGACGCGCGGGAGGGAATGCGGGCGTTCCTGGAGAAGCGCAAGCCGCACTGGCGCCGCGGCCGTCCCTAGGGTTTCTCCCAGACCGAGACGTGCTGGCGGCTCTCGCTGGTGAACGGCTGCCGCGTCCACCCCTCCCACCGGTCACGCAGCCGCATCCCGGCCAGCTGCGCCATCAGGTCCAGCTCGGCCGGCCACACGTACCGGAACGGGATCGAGCGGTACTCGCCGCGGCCGCCGTCGACCGTGACGTAGTTCGAGCTCGTCGCCTGGGTGGCGACGTCGTAGATGTCGAACGCCCAACGCGTCGGGCTCACGTGGAACGGCACCACGTTCTGCCCCGGCGGCAGCATGCGCAGCTCAGGTACCCCGACTTCGATGACGAAGCAGCCGCCGGGTTCCAGGTGGGCCGCGACGTTGCGGAAGCAGGCCACCTGCGCTTCCTGCGTGGTGAGGTTCATGATGGTGTTGAAGACCAGGTAGGCCAGCCGGAAGGTGCCGTCTACCTGGGTGCTGGCGAAGTCGCCGATGGTCACGCCGATGGCGTCGCCGCCGGGCTTGGCGCGCAGCCGGGCCACCATGGCCCGGGACAGGTCTATGCCGTGTACCGGCACGCCGCGGCGGGCCAGCGGCAGCGCGATCCGGCCGGTGCCGATGCCCAGCTCCAGCGCCCGGCCGCCGTCGGCCAGCCCGGCCAGCACATTGGCTACCGTGTCCACGAGCGCCGGATTGAACATGTCGTCCGACGGGTCGTCGTAGCTGGCCGCGACGCGTTCGCCGAAGTAGCCGTCCTCATCATCCATTCGCTGGACGGTACCGCAGCAGCCCCCGGCCTGGCCCGCGAATTTCCCGCGGCGCTGCGGCCGTCGCGGCGACTGGGCTGGTAGCGTCGGCCTAGGGGATCCATTCGAACAAAAGTACAGGAGAAGGCCATGGCCTCACGACTTAATCCGTATCTCAACTTCAACGGCAACGCCCGGCAGGCGCTGGAGTTCTATACCAGCGTGTTCGGCGGCGCCCTGACCCTGAGCACGTTCGCCGAATTCGGTGCCCAGAACTCATCCGACGCCGACCGGATCATGCACGGCCAACTGGAGACCGACGCCGGCTACACGATCATGGCCGCCGACGTCACCAGCGACATGGAGTACCACCCGCCGGCCGGGTTCTCGGTGAGCCTGTCCGGCGACGACGGCGACGCCCTGCACGGTTACTGGGAGAAGCTGTCCGGCGGCGGAACCCCCACCATGCCGCTGCAGAAGCAGGTCTGGGGCGACGAGTTCGGCATGTGCGTCGACCAGTTCGGCGTCTCCTGGCTGGTCAACATCTCCCAGCCGCAGGCCTAGCCGCCGGGTGACAAGATAGGCGGATGCCGCTATTCGCCTTTGAAGGCCGCGAGCCGGACGTCAGTCCCGAAGCGTGGATCGCGCCTACTGCCACCCTGGTCGGAGACGTCCGGGTCGAGGCCGAAGCCTCCGTCTGGTACGGGGCGGTGCTGCGGGCCGATTTCGGGCCGATCCTCGTGCGCCGCGGAGCGAACGTCCAGGACGGGTCGGTGCTGCACGGGGGCACCGACCCGGTGACCGAGGTCCGCGAGGGCGCGACCGTCGGCCACCTGTGCGTGGTTCACGGCGCGGTCATCGGTGCCGAAGCACTAGTGGGCAACGGCGCCACGGTGCTCGACGGCGCGAGCGTCGGCCGCCGCGCCTTGGTCGCGGCGGGCGCGACGGTGCCGCCGGGGATGATCGTCCCCGACGGCATGCTCGCCGCGGGGGTCCCGGCTCGGGTCGTCCGGGAGGTCAGCGGGCAGGCCAGCCACTGGGTGCAGACGAATCCCTCCGCCTACCGCGAGCTGGCCCGCCGGCACGC
>JBAUAY010001260.1:0-1790 GCA_049676235.1 Streptosporangiaceae bacterium | reverse complement strand
GGAACCTCCGTGTGTTCTGCCGGTTTTGCGGGCTTCGATGCAGAAGCGGGTCGTGTCGTGGACATGCCTGTCTCCTTGGCTTCTCGGTGTAGGAAGGCCGACTCGAAATCAAGCGGTCACGAGTCTTGGGAGGGCTGCCAGTTCTGATGATTTGCGTCGGAGAAAGCGCTGACCCTCGCGGCGAACTGCTCCACTGCCTTGTTGACTGCGGCGGACCGGATGGACTCGTACAGGTCGAAGTCGTGGTGCGCACCGGGCAACTCGGCGTAGCTGACCGGGCGGCCCGACACCGCGCGGAGCCGGTCCGCGAAGGCCCGTACGTCCGCCGCCGGTATCAGGTCTTTCTCGCCGTGCACGATGAGCACGGGCGGCAGGTCACCGCGCGGCGCGAGGCCGCCGTAGTAGCCGTAGCGGCATATCAGGCCCGCGATACCGGTCTCGCCGTCGCACACCGCCCGGATCGCCAGGTCCGCCCCGGCCGAGCTGCCGGCCAGGAACAGCGTGCCGGGCTCGGCGCCGAACTCCGCGGCATGAGCCCGTACCCAGGCGATCGCGCCGCGCACGTCGGCTACCTGGTCGGCCAGCGTTACCCGTGGCTGCAGCCGGTAGTCCGCGCTCACGCAGACGAAACCGCGCCGGCTGGTCAGGTGCCGGATGAGGGGCCGCGCTTCCCGGGCCTTGTTGCCGGAATAGAAGCCGCCGCCGTGGAAGTGCAGCAGGACCGGAGCGCCGGCCGGCCGGTCACGACGGTGATATACGTCCAGCGTGCGGTACGGCCCGTCGCCGTAGGCCAGGCCGCGCACCCGGACCACGTCGAGCCGGCCGGGGAAGAACGGGGCGCGCAGGATGCGGCCCCACGGCCGCCTCGGCTTACCGGTGTTGCGCAGTGCCGCGTGCGCGCGCAACGCGCGGCCCACGATGACCACCAGGCCGGTCAGGGCGAGCAGCGCGACAACGGCGCCGGCGGCGCCGGCCGGGGAGCCGAGGTCGCCGTCGGCGAGCGCGAGCACGGTCGAGGCGATCAGCAGATACCCGACGAGGAACGGCAGCTCGCTGACCACCAGCGCGGGGATGGCGGCGAACGAGCCGAGCCTGCGCCACCGGGTGAGCGCGCACGCCACGCCCCAGGACACCAGCGCGACCGTCCACAAGTACCCGATCGGCATCAGGAACTTCCCGCGATGCGGGGCCGCATGCACGCCGGCTGGCCGAGCACTGCCGCCTCGGCGCTGAGCCCCCGTACCCGCCCGGTGTTCCTGGGTGACCTACGGGTTCCGATCACCTGGTGACTGTGATCGATGAGCCGCGTAGCGAGCCGGGCGCCGATAGCCCGCTCAGCCCCCGCGACGAAGATTCGCATCGTGTGCTCCTTCTCGGGTAGCCGGACACCTTGACGTTATGAGGCGGTGCCGCGGCGAGCGTCACTCGAAAGTGGACATGGCGGGTGGAATCCTCCACGCAAGGCCGCAGCACGAAGGTGCCGGCGGCACGTGGAGGGCCCGCGTTAAGAGACCAGGCTCAGCTCACGAGCCCGGGCGACGGCCTCGGTGCGGTTGGCCGCGCCGAGCTTGCCCAGGACGTGACTCACGTGCTTCTTGACGGTGTCGAGGGTGACCACGAGCTCGCTGGCGATGGCCTGGTTCGACCTGCCCGCTGCGAGCATTATCAGCACTTCCAGCTCGCGGCTGGTCAGTGGATCGACGATGACGGGCATCGCGGCCGCGTGCCGGCCGGGAGTTTGCGCAGGATGCCCGGCATCGAAGGCGCGCTGCAGCCGGGCCAGGTAGCCG
>JBAUAY010001259.1:0-2772 GCA_049676235.1 Streptosporangiaceae bacterium | reverse complement strand
GGCAGGTCCGCGTTGGCCGCGGCCAGCGGGCGCCCGGCGGTGCACGCAGCCTGCGCTGCCTCGCGGGCCAGCTCCGCCGCCTCGGCCAGCCCGGGCGAACCGATCAGATCGCCGAACAGCTCCCGGTACATCCGGTCGACCGCGCGTTCCCGCGCCGCCAGGATCTGTTGTGGGGCGGCCACCGCCCACGCGGCAGGCACGTAGGCAGCTACCATCTCCGGGCTAAAGCTGTAGCAAGCCGAGGCGGCCGACAGCGGGCCAACGGCGCCTAGCGGCGCCAGCCGCCAGGCGAAATAGCTGGGCCACCGGGTGGCCACGTCGTACCCCAGCCCGGCCGCCTCCTTCAACACCACCGGCGCGTACCAGAACACCGCGTGCACCGGCTCCAGCTGATGCCACATCCGCCGGGCCAGCCCGTAGTCCTCGGTCGTCATGAACACCCACCGCCTTCTCGCCGAGCCTGACTTGACGCGACCATTCTGCTGTAATGGTCCTATGCAGTTCAACACTTACACCTATGCGGGTGCTCACATTGCCGCCTGGCTGGTCAACAACCCCTCGGCCGGTGCGCCAGAGCTTGGCGCCGTGCTGGCCGGCTACGACGTCCACCATCCGGTGACCACCCCGGCCCAGGTGCGGGCGCTGCGGCCTTGGGTGGTGCAGCTGCGCAGGGTCTTCGAAGCCGACACCGTGGCCGATAAGGCCGAACGCGCCGACGCGCTGCTGCTCGCCGCGGACTGCCGGCCCAGGCTGGTCAGCCATGGCGCTGGCCTGCCGTTTCACCTTCATTACGTATCCGTGCGCGCTGGGCTGGCGGCCCGGGTGAAAGCCCTCACCGCGGCCGGCGTGGCGCACGCGATCGATGACGGAGCCGGGCGCCGGCTGCGCGTCTGCAGCCGGGCTGGCTGCTGCGCCGTCTTCATCGACACATCACGCAACGGGCGCCGCCACTTCTGCAGCGTCCGGTGCGCCAACCAGGTCAACGTGGCCAATCACCGGCTCCGCCACCGCCAGGCGATCGCGTGCTAGATCACAGGCAGCCGAACGCGTCCGGAATGCGCGCAGCCGACGCGCTGGGCTCCGGCCGATAACAGCGCGCCGGGCTGCTCGGCGGTGAGGCCCTTGTCGCTGGCTCGGGTGGCCGCGGTCTGCAGGGTCGTTTTGATCGCATCCAGGCCACGGTCCATCAGCGCCGCGACGCGATCCGCGAGCTCGTCGGGAAGGACATCGGTGATCCAGACGAACCGGCAGCGGGCATCGCCGTCGGCTATTACCTGCACAGCGGCGTTCATGTGCGAGCTGCCCAGGGGACTTTCCGTTACCGCGTAGGCCAGCCGCATCATCGCGTCGTCGCTGCCCACGAGATATTCCCGGGCCACAGAGCCGGTGAAAAAGGTGACCTGGCGCTCGCGTACTCCCACCATCTGCACGTCAGTCACGAACCCGGGTGCGAGTCGTTCACCCAGGGCACCGAAGTCGCGGACGGCATCCCAGCACGTGCCTGCGGCGACGTCGATGCCAATTTCTCTTACGACGGTGGCCATACCGATTCCTTTCTGGCGCCTTTCCGCCCGGCGCATGCCCGCTTGTCCGCTGATCTTCGCAGTGGCATCAGTATGGCCAGCCGCAGTGCTGCGCGGCCAGGTACAAGCGCGCCATCATGCGGACAGCACTCGCCAACCTTCCGGGTGATGGGCCGGGTCAGGATGACGCGGGCGGCCCGACCACCCGGGCGGCGCTGCTTTCGGCCAGGCTGTCCGGGTAGAAGCTGCGGGCCGTCTCGATCACCTCGTCCAGGGCCGGCCACCAGGGACCGTGTCGCAGTGAGCCGAGGGCCTGCAGGACACCGACGGCCTGCTCAGCAGGCTCCGTCGCGGCGACCACCGCCACCCGGTGCGGCCGGGCCGAGCGCAGCGGCCCGAGGTAGAAATCGGGCGGTTGATCGCCGGCGTCGACGGCACCGGCACCAGGACCGGTGGCGAGCACCAGGTAGTAGTCCGGTAGCTCGAACCGGCCCGCTCGCCAGGCGGCCAGGGCCTTCGCCGCCTCCTGCTCGAATTCAGCCGGGCCTGGCTGCCGCGACACGTCCCACATCGCCCGCCAGCTGGCGGCCACCGCCGCGAGCGGGTCGGCGGCCACCAGCGCATAGGGCGACGTGGCCCGCCCGGCCCGCTGCAGCGCCCTGGCGGCAGCCTGTATGGCGTCGCCGCCGGAGTCCGCGGGCTCCTCCGGCCGGATCAGGGCCACGTTCATGGACCGGCCGACGGCGGCCAGGACCTCATCCGGCGCGGAACCGGCGAGGACCACCACGGTGGAGGAGTTACGTCGCATCGGTTCGATGGTATGGCCACGAATCCTCCGCCTCGTTGACAATAGGTAGAACGTCTGATGAGCGGCTGCCCGGAGCATCCTCAGGCTGCTCCGGTCGTGATGGCTCCACCGACAACACGCTCATCCAGAGACAGGAATCCCGGCCGATGATCAAGCGACTGCTCGTGGCCAACCGGGGCGAGATCGCCGTCCGCATCATGGCGACGGCGTCCGTGCTCGGGATCGAGACGGTCGCGATCTATGCTGCCGACGATGCCGCCTGCGGCCACGTCAGCCGGGCGGACGTGGCGGTCGGGCTGCCGGGAACGGGCGCGGCGGCCTACCTCGACGTCGATGCGGTCGTCGCCGCGGCCACCGGCGCAGGCTGCGACATGCTGCATCCCGGGTACGGCTTCGGATCCGAGCGCCCGCAGCTGGCCGCGCGGTGCGCCGAGGCCGGGG
>JBAUAY010001258.1:0-1693 GCA_049676235.1 Streptosporangiaceae bacterium | reverse complement strand
CGGCCACGAACGGCCGGGCGCCGAAAGCCTGCGTATAACCGGGATACAGCTCATCACGGACGAAAAGGTCTACCGGGATGACCTTCGGCTTTTCCTGCGCAGCCACGCCAAGCCCCACCTCGACCCTGAGGAGAAGTAATTTCTCAAAGTCTCGCCCGGCAAATGGGCGCTAAGACAACCCTCTCGCAATGTGGCCTCGTAGGTTAATGTGTCCGATCTCAGCAAAACGCGCCATTATTAGTGGCCTCACAACAGTGCACGCGGGTCGGCGCCCTCCAGCCGCCATCGCCTGGACCGCCTACCGCACAAGCTGGCCCTGACGATACGACGGCCCATACGACTGAGCCGTCGCGGTGGCCAGAGCGGAGCACCGGAACGGCCAGGCGAGCACGCCGGAAAAGGACAGCCCAGAATGTCAGACCCAAACGTAAAGATAGGCCTCACGCAATCGGCCGGACTTGCCGCCCGCTACCAGCAGCACCGCATTGCGCGCCGGGTCGGCGATGAACAAGAGGTGGGCCCGCTGGCACCGCGCGACCCCGGCCGCAGCCCTTTCAGGCTAGGCAGCCGGGACCTAACCCCGGCAGCCGGGTCACGCTCCGGCCGGCGCGAGGACGATGTCGAAGCGGACCCGCGACCAGGCACGGTCCCCGGGATCGCGGCCGTCGGGCGTGGGCGTGCCCGCGGGCTGGCGCTCGAAGTCCCGCACCAGGGAGTCCCTGACGCCGAACACCGCGTCGCGGGTCAGCAGTTCGTCGCCGTGTACGAAAATGTGCGTCACCAGGGTGCGCTTGCCCTCTGCGCTCACCATGAGGTGCAGGTGCGAAGTGCGCATGGGGGAAGTGATCGCCGCCGTGCATGGCCTGGCCGTCGCTGGCGGCCTGGAGCTGGTGCTGTGCTGCGATCTCGTCGTGGCCAGCACGTCGGCCTTCTTCGGTGACGCCCACGCGAACTACGGCCTGCTGCCTGCAGGCGGGGGCTCGATCAGGCTGCCCCGCCGGGTCGGTCCCGCCCGCGCCAAGCACCTGATGTTCACCGGCGCGACCGTGCCCGCCAAGGACCTGGCGGCACCGATCTGATCACCGCGCTAGTCGGCGACGGGCAGCTGATCAGCGAGGTGGACAGCCTTGTCGCGGCCATCGCCGGCAAGAGCCCGCTCGGGATCGCGGCCATGAAGGCCTCTCCTGCAGTCGGCGCATCTTCGTGGTTCCTGGGATCGGCACGATCCACATTGCCTGGCCAAGGAGCCAGGCAAGTGCCAGCTGCGCCGGGGTTGCGCCGCCCCGCTCACCGATCGTACGGAGACGGTCGATAAGAGCCTGGTTCGCCTTGCGCGCTTCTACAGTGAAGCGCGGCAGCTCGTTGCGGTTGTCGGCGCTGTCGAAGGTGGTGTGCTCGTCGATGGCACCGGTGAGGAAGCCCCGCCCTAGCGGGCTGTAGGGCACGAAGCCGATGCCCAGCTCGTGGCAGACCGGGAGCACCTCGTTCTCCGGCGCGCGCCACCACAGCGAGTACTCGCTCTGGACCGCGGTGACAGCCTGGACGGCGCGCGCGGCGGATGGTCTGCGCCCCGGCTTCGGACAGGCCAAAGTGCCTGACTTTACCCTCCGCGATCAGGTCCTTGACCGTGCCGGCGACCTCTTCTATCGGCACGTCGGGATCGACTCGGTGCTGGTAGAGCACGTCGATCGTC
>JBAUAY010001257.1:0-1814 GCA_049676235.1 Streptosporangiaceae bacterium | reverse complement strand
GTCCTGGGGTGCCGTCCGGGCGATCGCCCGTTCCTTAAGTGCCAGGTCAGCATGGATATACACCTGTGTGGTGGCGGTATTTTCATGCCCCATCCACAGCGCGATGACCGCGGTATCGACGCCGGCGCCGAGCAGCCTCATGGCCGCCGAGTGCCGAAGGGTATGGGGCGATATGTTCTTCTCCAGCAGCGACGGGCACGTCTTCGCAGCGATCCCGGTGTACTTGGCGATCCGCCGTTCCAGGGCGTCGCGGCTGAGCGGGGTGCCGCGGCGGGTGATGAACAGCGGGCCGGCGGCCAGCCCGCCGCGCTCGGCGAGCCAGGAGCGCAGGACCGTCACGGTGGGCGGGGTGAGCGGGGTGATCCTTTGTTTCCTGCCCTTGCCCAGGCAGCTGACGTGCGGGCCGGCGCCCAGGTGAACGTCTGCGATGGCGAGGCTGGTGAGCTCGGTGGCGCGCAGCCCGGTCTGGCAGGCCAGTACCAGCAGCGCCTGGTCTCGCCGCCCGGTCCAGGTCGCCAGGTCGGGGGCGGCCAGCAGCGCGGTGAGCTCGTCTTCGGTGAGGTAGGTGATCAGCGCCTTGTCATACCGCTTGGGCGGGATCGCCAGGACCCGGGCGATGTCGGCGGCGTGCTCGGGGTGGCGCACCGCGGCGTAGCCGAACAGGGAGTGGATCGCGGCCAGCCGGGCGTTTCGGGTCCGGGCGCTGTTGCCGCGCTCGTTTTCCAGGTGGGTCAGGAACGCGCCGACCGTCTGCGCGTCCAGGTCGGCGATGTCCAGCCGGGACGGGACCTTGCCACTGCGCTGGGCGGCGAAGACGACCAGCATCTTGAGCGCGTCCCGGTAGGCGGCGACCGTGTGGCCGCTGGCCTGGCGCTGCAGCGCCAGCCGGTCAGTGAAGAATGCCTGCAGGGTGGGGGCCAGGGCGGTCATGATTCTCCTTGCAGGTGAGCGTGCAGCCGGTCGCCGGCCAGCGCCATCAGCTCAGGCGCGGCCGACAAATACCAATATGTGTGCTTTGGGTCGTTATGGCCGAGGTAGGTGGACAGCCGCGGCATCATCGCGGCGACGTCGGCGCCGTCGCGGTACCAGCCCAGGACGGTAGCCACCGCATAGGAATGGCGGACGTCATGGATGCGGGGACGGCAGGACGCTGACCGCCGGGCCAGCCCGGCCTGGGCGGTGAGCTTGCTGAACGTGAGGCTGACGTTGCTGTGCCGCAGCCGTGTCCCGGCAGTGGACAAGAACAGCGCAGGGCCGGCCGGACGGGGGTGATGCTCATCCCGCCGGGCCGAGTACCGGGTCAGCGCGGCGGTCGTGCTGGGGTGCAGCGGGATCAGCCGGGTCTTCCCGAACTTGGCGTCCCGGATGGTGAGCATGCCCTGGTCAGCGTCAAGGTCGCCGCGGTCGAAGGAGAGCGCTTCGCCGATCCTGACGCCGCTCGCTGCGAGAAGGCCGATCAGGGCCTGGTAGGTGGCGGCCCGGAACCGGGGCCGTAGCGTTCCGGCCGCGGCGATGATGGCGCTGATCTCGGCGTCGGAGTAGAGGTAAGGGGTCGCGCGGTCGTTCCCGCGGCGGATCAAGCCGGGCGGGGGAACCTGGACCGACGGGTCGGTGCCGTGCAGGTAGGCGGCGAACCCGCGGACCATGCTGAGCCGGATCGACTGCCACGCCTGCGAGGCCCCGGCCGGGAGCACCGCCCATGCCAGGGCGTCTTCGGTGGTGATCGTGTCAGAGCCGCGATCGTCGAGCCAGCTGACGAACTGATCCAGCAGCCGTCCGGCGGTCTTGAGCCTGAAGCCCAGCGCGCGGCGCAG
>JBAUAY010001256.1:0-7463 GCA_049676235.1 Streptosporangiaceae bacterium | reverse complement strand
CGTGGCGCCCACGACCATGACGCTGCCGGTGGCATTCGCGCGCCGGACGCCGTTGGCGGCGGCCACCATCCTGGCCGTGGCCGCCGCGGCGAACGAGCTGTTCTTCGGGCACCTCTTCCGCTGCGGCGCCGCGCTGCCAGCTGTGTTCTTCGTCGCCTACCTGGTCGGCCGCGCCTGCGCCGGCCGTACCCGGGTGCTGGTCCTGGCCGGGGTGCTCGCCTCGATCGTCATCCAGTGCCTGTACGATCCGCGGCTGGGCGCTCCCGTGATCGTCCTGATGGCGGCGGTCAGCGGCGTATTCGCCGAGGCTGGCATCCTGGTCCGCCGGAGGGCTGGCCTGGTAGCCGAGCTGCGCCGGCGGACCGAGCAACTACGGGAGCAGCGGGCGCAGACCGCCGCGCTGGCGGTCGCCGCGGAGCGTTCCCGGATCACCGCGGACATCGGCGGCATGCTACGCGAGCGGATTGACGAGATCGGCCGCCTGGCCCAGCCGGCCGGGGACGGGACCGACCGTCTCGATGCGAGCTTCGCCGCGATCGAGCTGGCCGGCCGGGCAGTCCTCGACTCCATGCGGCACGTAGTGGGCACGCTTCGTGACGCGCCCAGGGAACCCGAGCCAGGCCTGGCCGAATTGGGCGACCTGCTTACACGTGCGACTACGGCGGATACCCGGCTGTCCGTCGAGGGGCCAGCGCGACCGCTGCCGGCGAGCCTCGAGCTGACCGCGTACCGGATCGTCGAGCAGCTGCTGACTGTGCTGCGTGACGAGCCCTCCGCCCAGGTCGACGTGCGGCTGCGCTTCACCCCCGGTTGCCTCGAGCTGTGCGTCGCCGGTCCCCCTGCCGTCGACTGTGAGCTGCGACAGCTCCGGTCGGCGGTGCAGGCCCGGCTCGCACTCTACGGCGGGACGATCGACAACAATGACTCTGCCGGACAGCTCGTGGCCCTAGTCCGGCTGCCGCTGGTCACCAGCCATGCCTAGGCCGACGGCGGCGGGCCGCGCCGACACCGCTCTCGCGGTGGCGGTCTCCGTGCCCGCGGTGGCGGTGATCGTGTGGACTGTGCTGGCTGGACAGCCGCAGCCGTGGCCGATCGTGGCCATGCTCGGCGCCGCCGCCGCGGCCATGTTCGCCCGGCGGACGAGGCCGGTGCCCGCCGCCCTGGTCACGTCGGTCGCCTACGTGATAGCAGTGCAGTCCGGCAGCTTCAATCTGCACAGCTCCAGTCCAGGCACCATCGCCGGGACGATCGGGACCGGCATCGCCGTGCCCGCGCTGTGCTACACGCTAGGCTCTTCCGTCCGTCTGCCCGGATCGCTGGCCGGCCTGGCCGTCCTGAGCGCGAGCCTGCAGTGGGGCGAGCTGAACCCGTTCCCGGCCATGCTCACTGTCGGCATGTGGCTGGTCGGACGCGCGGTACGCTCCCATCGCTTGCTCAGCGCCAATCTGCGGATCCGGGCATTCGAGCTCGAATCAGAACGTGAGCAGTTCGCCGCGGAAACCGTCCGCTACGAGCGGGACCGTATAGCCCGGGAACTGCATGATGTCATCGCGCACAGCGTCAGCATCATGGTCATCCAGGCCAGCGCCGGCCAGCGGCTGAAGCCGGGCGACCCGGCTGCCGGTGAACTGCTCGGCATCATCGCCGAGCTGGTCCGCGAAGCCACTACAGACATCGGCGGGCTGACCTACCTGCTGAACCCGACCCTGGAACACCCTCTCACACAAGAGCACCTCGAGGACCTCCTGGCGCGCACAGCGCAAACCGGCGTCCAGCTCGACTTCGACATCGTCGGTGACGTCAGCTCGATACCCGGGCATGCCGCCCGGGCGACCTACCGCATCTTGCAGGAAGGCCTGACCAACGCGATCCGGCACGCCCCGGGTGCGGCCATCCATGTGAGCGTGGCCTGCGGCAACGGCATCCGCCTCGAGATCGTCAACGATATGCCGCCAGCAGGCGCTGTCGGCATCGGCGAGCTCGGCTCGGGCCACGGGCTGGCCGGCCTCGCCGAGCGCGCCGCCGCTCTCGGCGGCACCATCCACAGCGGTCCGGTCCCGGTCGGCGGATGGCGGCTCAGCGCCGAGCTTCCGGCCACCACTTGACCACCGCAGGCAGCGCCGCCCACGCCACCGGGCCGCCCACCTGCGTGTTTACCTGATGTCTGTTTGAGACTGATTCCGCCGGTCTGTGTTTCGGAGGAGGGAGTTGAACCATTTACCTAAGCGGGCATGCTGTCCGCTGGCTTTCTCGTTGGTGGCTCGGCACGACTAGGAGGGCCGACCGTTGGGGGTCCGGCGAACCACCAATGGATGTGTCGGCATGCTCGCGTTGATCGCCGGGACTGTCTCGTACCTCCACATGCACCTGCTGGTGCAGTTGGTAAGGTCAGCCGGGCTGGGTGGGGATCTTCGCCATCGCCGAGGGCCTGACCCGGGACGGTATCCCTAGCCCGTCTGCGCACGACCCGGTGCGTAACACCCACCGGTCGGGCGTCGCTTGGTCCAAGGGCGCGGTCCGCGCGATCGCCAGCGCGATCATAATAGCGCTCGTCATCCTCGCCTACATCACTGGCGTCGCCGTTCTCGGCGTTATCGTCTGGGTTGTCTACCGGACGCGCCAGGATCGCCGAGGAGCGCCGATCGCGGCCCGGACCATAGTCCATCTATCCTTAATTCGCAGCCCCGCCTGGAGGATTCCGACCAACATGCGTTGCCAGGAGGGCCGCAACTACACGTCCACTTTCACGGCATTGACCCGGAGGAAGTAGCCGCGATAATCCAGCGGAACCGCCACCCGCTGTGAGGCGTTAGGCCCATTGAGCCCGGCCGGACACCCCCATCCGGCCGGGCTCTTGCTCGTGAGCACGGCCGTAAACTGGGCGTCCCTGCTTGGTCTTCCCGCTGGCGATCGCCTCGAATGACGGACGGAATTCACCATCCCCACCTGCTAATTCCGCGAGTGTTGTTCCAGCGGTTGTTGAGTTCGGCCTGACCAAGGTGTCCCAGGCCCCGCTTCCTCGCGTAATGCCACGCCCAGAGCCCGAAGCCCACCCCGATGGCGCCGATCAGCGCCGGAGACACCGCAAAGTGCACATTCTGGCCAAAGTGCGCATTCTGGCCATTGTGCGAAATCGTGTGTACCAGGTCGCTCAATACGAGCGCGACAACAAAGACTATCGGTTTCACCCATCCAGGCGCGAAGGCACCGACCGGTACTCCAATTAGGAGCCCGACCCATAGCAAATTAGGCATGTCAGCCCCCCACCTCGTGCATATGCTCGCACTATCTCGGGCTCTACAACTAAGACTGAATGCACCCACCGCATCCGTCAAGGGGGCAAAGAGCTATTTTTCCCGCTAACGGTGCTCTTTGATCACTCTGCGCCTCCCTGCCCGGATTTGGCCGACTGGTAACTGTCGTTGACAGCACTCAGTGAAGTGGCCCCACGGGAACGGCTGGCGCGGGCCACGCTCATGCCTGGGAAGATTCTCGACAACTAATAGGCTTCCCCACATGGTTACACACGAGGTGACTACACCGGGTTATGGCGAAATCGTTCTCACGGCGGATATCATCAGCCTTCCGCCGCTGAGATGCGGGACATGCGTCAACTGTGGCGCTCAGGGGTCGCCGATGGCGACGATAGGTGTGAAGCACCGTCATACCCTGAGCGCCCCTAACCACTTGGCCGTCGCGACGGTGACCAGCCGTCGGCCGCCACGATGCCAGCGGCCCGGCCACGCCTCGGCCGTCGTCACCCTGGTTGTCTATGCCCACGTGGTGCCGGGCAGCCAGCGCGACGCCGCTGACCGGTTCGCGGCCCTGGTGGGAGGTGCGCAGGGATGACAGGGAGGCCTCAAGCATCAGATTGGCATCACGGCCCGGATCTGGCCTGCCGTCCGGGGCTCTCACCTGGGAAATGTCGTGTCCGAGGACCAAGGCCTACTAATTGCGCAGGGTGGTTCGGTCGCCTTGACCAGGATTTTTGTTCTTGGTGGTGCCCGGTGATGGCGGCTGATCGGGTTATCGGTGGACGACAGGAACTGTTGGCCCGCGACCCGACCCGCTTGGCCTACGTTGCCAACGACGGCACGCCGCAATGTCCCGATCGGTTCCAAGGCGAGGGCCGACGCCGGCGCCCTCCCCGTCGAAGTCAGCGGTGCCGGGTAACGGCTTGATGGCCGACGGACACCAAGGAGTGTGACCAACTTTTATCGCGGCAGGGTCCGTTCGTGATCACCGTCCGGATCGCACGTGCCGAGCCCGGGCCGGGAAGACCGGCCGACACCGGACCGCGGATCGATCCGCGGGTGCCCGTCGTCGCGCGGCCGCTCGGATTCGATGTCGTGCTCGCCGACGACGCCGGGCACCGGGCGCTGCGGGCCTGGGTGGCTCGGGACCCGGACGGCACGCCGCTGCCGCCGCTGCTCGACCGGCCAGGCGACGACATCTGGACGACGCAGGGCATCCCGGAGGAATTGGCCGTCAGGTTGATGAGCGCGACGGGCGGCAGCGTGACCGGGGTGGAGATCCATCCGGACCGGGCGGACATCGAGGAGGTGACCGAGCAGACCTGCACGGCCAGGATCGAGCTCGGCGGTCCGTCTGGCACCAGGCACGTCGCGGCCCGCCTGGACCTGGGTCTGACGCTAGCCGTGGTCTCGGGAGCCCGCATCCTGGTCGCCGACGCCCTGATGGACCGGCTCGCGGTGCCAGTGCCGGATGGCGACGTGCTGGCCCCGTTCCGTGAGGCGAGGCCGGTGAGGGCGGAACGGGAACCAGCGGTCTTCATGGCCGACCGCCGGGCGGGACTTGTCTTCCAGGTCCCTGGCGGTCTTCCCGGCAAGCGACCCCGCTTCGAGCCGCGCAACATGGACTTCGGCGAGGGGCTGGACCGGTGGGACCTGGACTCCTCAGCCCCCCGGGACCTGGTCGAAGAAGCCGCCGTCCTGGTCCGGCACGACTACTCCGCCGCAGCGGAAGGCCGGTCCGCGGTCCTGTCCTCGGCGTCCGCCGAGCCGCAAGGTCCGGCGATGCTGGCCCAGGCGATTTTCGCCGACGACTACCGCGATGGTCGCGTTCGGCGGCGAGATCCGAGCCGAGGACGTGGCCGGCCAGGCCGGCCTGCGGCTGGAGATCCTGAGAAAGGGATGGCGCATCGAGGCGGACCGGCGGGTGGAGCGGACCGTCAACGTGACGGGCAGCCAGGACTGGTCCAGGCGGGAGATCACCGCGACGGTTCCTGTGGATACCGACATCATCAGGTTCGGCATCACGCTGGCCGGCCGCGGCCGGGTCTGGCTCAGGAACCCCGAACTGCGGCGCGAGCGCACGCAGGATGCGGGATCGGCCGGTGTTGGCTGACGGCCCGGGGATCTCCGACGGCGACCTGGTCCGGCTGGCCCGGGACGGCGACCCGGTGGCGTTCCGGCTGCTGGTGGAGCGGCACCAGCCGATGGTCCGTGCCCGCGCCGCCGGCCTGTGCGCCAATGCCAGCGACGTGGACGACATCATGCAGGAGGCGTTCCTGCGGGCGTTCATCGCGCTGGACCGGCTACGGGAGCCGGACCGGTTTGCGGGCTGGCTGGCCGGCATCGTGCTCAACGTCTGCCGTGGCCTGCGCCGCCGCGCCCCGGTCACGCTGCTGCCCGACTCTCCCGAGCCGTCTCCCGTCTCCGCATTCCCGGTTCAGCCCGCGTCCTCCAACGGGCAGCCGTCGGCGGATGACCTGGACCGTGCTGACGCGCTGCGCGAGGCGATGGCCACCTTGCCCGCGGGGCAGCGGCGCGCCGTTTTCCTGCACTACTACGCTGGCCTGCCCGCCGGGCAGATCGGCGACCAGGCCGCCGCGGCCAGGGTGAGCCTGCACAAGGCCAGGCGTCGGCTGCGCGAGTACCTCACCGAGCACCGTCCCGACCTCGTCCCGAGGAGGCTCATGACCACCGTCCGCATCGCCGACGTCGAGCATCAGCGCCGCCGGATCCACGACGTTCAGCGAAGGGCTGGAAGGATGGCTGTTCGGCGGCAGCTTCACCGAACACGCCAGCGAGTCGCACTGGCAGGACTACACCTGCGCCGTGGAGCACGGCGCCGCGGTTGTCCGTTCGGCCGTGCCGGAGCCCGCGGGGTTCGCGTTCTTGGGCCAGGAGGTCTTTCGCCGACGATTTCCGCGACTCGACGGTGGTATTCCGAGGCGAGTTCCGCGTCCAGGCGGACACCCCCGGACGCGCCGGGCTGTTCCTCCGGGTCAACGACGGCTAGATCGAGCTGCGCAACCCGGAGCTGATCCGCCGCGACTGACAGCTGGCCTCCGCGTCCGTATGAGCCGGATCACGTTAGAGCCTTTCATTCATGTTTGGTACCGCTCGCTGCGGTGGCCGTCTTCCCGGTCGTCCCCGCTCCGCGGACGCCTACCCTTCAGGGATCGGCTGCCGCGGCGAGGTTTCGCTCCGTGAGCTATGGGTGAAACCGCCACCGGCCTTCGGAGACGATGTCCGTCTCGTCGCCGTTGACGCGGATGGCTGTCTCGTCGTCGATGAAGTAGACCGGGAAGTTCGCCTGCGCGGCGATCCGATCGGCCCAGGCGTCTCCGCGCTCCGGGAAATCCGGTGAGTACAGGTGTGGCTTGAGATACCAGTCGAAGAGACCAAGCGGAGGGTCAAGTGTGGTCGCGCCGAGGATGTGCAGGTCAGCGGCGTCCCCGATGATGCTGGCGGAACGTTCGTTGAGATTACGGCTGAAGATCATCGATCCGGCGCTCACGCCCACGTAGACACGATCCTCCAGCGCTTTCAGCAGACCGTCGGCCAGGCCATTACCGGTTATGCTGCGCGCGAGGTGATAGTGGCTGCCGCCCTCCACATAGATGACGTCAGCGTGCAACAGGCGGCCGAGCACCGTCTGCCGGGGCAGGCCGTTCAGCTCCAGGATGTCGAACTCGTGCCAGCCCAGGCCATGCAGCCGGTTCAAGTCGGCGACGAACCACCCGTGGTCGCCGGGCTCGGCGAGGGACGCGGTCGGCACGTAAACGACGTTCGCCGACGCGAACGGCTTTCCCAGCAGGTCGTACAGTGCTTGCCGCAGTGTCTGGTTGCGCAGTCCAGCCGACGTCAGCAGAAGCTTCACCAGGCGAGCTAATCACCAAGGATGGGCTCAGGCAATTCGGCACCGAACGGTCGGCAACAGGCGGGCCGTGCCGTTCGTGTGAAGCCGTCTAACCGATCGCCGCCCGCATTCTCACGTTGACCTGTAGTGGCAACCGGGTGGAGGACTTCGGCGTCTCGGGGGATATGAGCAGACGCTTCTTGGTTACCGCCGCGGCGCTCGTCGCGCTTGTCGTGCTCGTGGGCTGCGGGTCATCCAAGCCCGGCTCGGTGCAGCCGCCGGCAGGCCCGTCGGCCCCGGTCACCGCGAGCCCCTCCGCCACCGCAGCCGCCAGCCCGCCGACCTCGGTGCCTCCG
>JBAUAY010001255.1:0-1941 GCA_049676235.1 Streptosporangiaceae bacterium | reverse complement strand
CAGCCTGCCCGGCCGCGGCGCACCAGGCCGCGTGTACCGGCGGGTCCCTGGCGGCGCGCCATGCTGGTGGCCGGCAGCGCGGCCGCTGCGCTCATCCTGCTCGTGGGGATCGGTACGGTGACCGGCTACGTGCACGTACACGTGGACCTGCCCGGTCACGGCACCCAGGCGGCCCTGACGGCGGTGACCGGGTGCTCCCAGCTCGAGCAGGCCGACGGGACGCTGGAGCAGGTGACCGGCAGCAGCCTGGTCATCAAGGCGGCCAGCGGCCAGCCGGTGACCGTGACCACGACGGCGTCCACGTTCGTGGCCATGTCCGGGCCGCTGCTCAGCGACATCACGGACGGGGCGCCGGTCATGGTGCGCGGCCACAGCTCCGGCGGGACAATCGCGGCCGCCATCGTCACCGTCGGTCCGCCGTTCAGCGCGGTGAACCCGCCGGGCTTCGTCCCAGTCCAGGGGACGGTATCGGACGTGAGCACGGCCGGCTTCACCCTCGTGACATCCAGCGGAACCCGGATCCCGGTGACCACCTCCAGCGACACGCTCGTGGTCGTGCCCCACGCCAGCCCGGGCCAGCTGCAGGCCGGCACCGCCATCTTCGCCGTCGGCCAGGCCGGACCGGACGGGACGCTGTCGGCGCGAGGGGTGGCAGCAATCACCCAATTCCGGTCGGGGCCGCACCTCGGCGTGTCGGTCAGAGACTGCTCGGCCAGCTCGATCACCGAGGCGCTCGGCGCGATCAGCGCGGCGCCCGTCTCCGGCGGCTGATCCGCCAGATCCCGATGACGGCTGGCGACACGATGTCCCGTTCTGGCTGCTTGAGGAGGCCGTGATGAACGGCAAGACCGGTGATAGCCGGAGCCCGCGGCGTGCGGCAGCCCTGGCTGTCGTGACAACCATCGCCGCCCTGACGGCGTGCGCTGGCAGTCCCTCGTCCTCCGGCGGCTCGGCCTCGACAGCGCCGGTGACCTACCGGGCGGATCTCGCCTACGCGCAGTGCATGCAAACCCACGGCGTGCCGGACTTCCCCGACCCCAACCCATCGGCGGACATCAGCATCAGCGGGCAACCCCACGGCAACAGCCCCGCGGCTCGGGCTAATGACGCCTGCCAGCACCTGCTTCCGGCCGGCAGCACGGGGGCGGGCAGCGCCGCAGAGCCGGCGACGACCAGCTCGCCTGGTGCCGCGGCGACTGACTGCCTGGGCTCGCTGCCGTGTTACACACCGCGGCAGTTCCGGGTCGCCTACGGCATCCAGCCGCTGCTGGATCGCGGGATCGACGGCCGCGGCGTCACGGTGGCGCTGCCCGAGGAGGCCGAAACCGGACCGGCGCAGACTCCGGCGGTCACCGGCATCCGGCAGGATGTGGCGGACTTCGACCGCCGGTTCGGGCTGCCCCCGGCACGGATCCAGGTCATCATGACCTTGGCGGGGCCGTCCGCCTCGCCGTGGCTGGCCAGCGAGGAGGAGGTGGAGGACACCGAGCTGGTGCACGCCGTCGCCCCGGACGCCACCATCCGTGAGATTCTGGTCGGCCCGGCAGGGGTGAGCACGCCGGCGAAGTTCGCCGCCACGTTCGCCGCATATGTGCGGATCGCGGTCCGTAACGGAGAGGTGATGTCCCAAAGCGGCATCGGCCAGGATTTCAGCGTGGGTGAGGACTCCTGGACAAGCGCGGAGGTGGCGACCATGAACTCGGCGCTGGAGTACGCCGCCGCCCGCCATGTCACCGTCGTCGCCGCGTCGGGAGACCAGGGCGCGCTCGGCAACGGCTCGTCCACGCCGGTCAAGGAGGTCATCCTGCCCGCTTCCGATCCGCTCGTGCTCGGGGTGGGCGGCACCAGTCTGACCGCGAACCCGGTCACCGGCGCGTACATCAGCGAAACCGCCTGGAACAACCCAGGTACCCGGCCGTCCGCGTCGGGTGGCGGGTTCAG
>JBAUAY010001254.1:0-3947 GCA_049676235.1 Streptosporangiaceae bacterium | reverse complement strand
AGGCTACGGGCTGCGGACCGGGGCGGGCGGCCCGCAGGCGGCGCGGATGCTCGGCGCGGCGATGGCCCAGCTGCCCGCGTCCCTGGTGATAGCGGGAGTCGCGGTCGCGCTGGTCGGCTTGCTGCCCGGTGCCTCGGTCGCGGGGGCGTGGACCGTGCTCGGCGCGGTGGTCGTTATCGACCTGTTCGGCGAGGTTCTCCAGCTATCCCACTGGCTACTTGACGTCTCACCGTTTACGCACGTCCCGAAGCTGCCCGGCGGGACCGTGTCCGCCGCGCCGCTGCTCTGGCTGTGCCTCGCCGCTATCACGTTCACCGCGCTCGGCCTGGCCGCGCTGCGCCGCCGCGACATCGCCTGACGTTCCGGGCGTCGCCAGGAAGCCCTGAATTCGGGGATCGCACTTTGCATACAGTCGTCGATAAACTCTCAATGTGCCAGGTGGAGCGGGACGTGTGGCGAGATGTCGCAGGGGGTGACGATGGCAGTGGCGATGATCCGTCCCCTGCAGCGGCCGGTGCCGCTGCGCCAGTCGGTGTATGACGCGCTGATCGACCTGATCGTCGGCGGCGAGCTGCCCCCGGGCCAGCACATGGTGGAGACCGACCTCGCCCACCAACTCGGCGTCAGCAGGCAGCCGATCCGCGAGGCGCTGCACCGCATGGAGGCCGAGGGGTGGGTGGACCTGCGGCCCAGCCAGGGCGCTTTCGTGCATGTACCCACCGATTCCGAAGTGGACGAACTGCTTGACGTGCGCGCGCTGCTCGAGGCCGAGACGGCCAGGCTGGCGGCGGCCCGCCCGGCCAGCCCGGCTCAGCTGGCCCGGCTGAACGAGATCTGCCGCGACGGGGAGGCGGCCGTCGAGGCGGATGACTTCGGTGCCGCCGTGGCGGCGAACAACGCCTTCCACGCCGAAGTCGCGGCGGTCGGCGGCAACGCGGTGCTGGCCGAGCTGGCCGATATCGTCGGCCGCCGGGTGCAGTGGTACTACCGGATGGTGGCCCCGGAACGCGGTCACGGGTCGTGGGCCGAGCACGCGGAGATGATCGAGGCCATCGAGTCGGGCGACGCCGAGCGGGCCCAGGCGCTCGCCCGCAAGCACACCGAGCGGACCCGGCTGGCCTATCACCGTTCCTGATTCACTGGTTCGCGTTAGTCAGATCTACATCAGGGACCTCGCCGACCCCATGTGTACGGACCGCTCGCACCGGCTCAAACGGCTAGCCGGAAGATCGACCCGATGCCGATGTCAGCTACGTCACCTAACGTGATCTAGCTATTACCTTACGCGAATACGCTGGACCGCGACTTGCCGTAAAGCCCCGAATGCATGATGCCGAGGGTGCCTGAGCAGTAGCGTGTGTCTTCAAATCGCCGCCCCCGAGGCCCCAGCAATTATCCAAGTAGGTAGCAGAGTGTCTCGTTTGTCGCGATGATGCTAGAGATCATTGACCTGCTGTACGACAGACAGGGGAGTGACCCGGTATATGAGGAGCGGTTCGCCGGCTCAAGATGGCAGTGGATGGCCATCAGCGCAGCGTCCCCATTCGGATGAGGCCATGAGCAGTCCGGTCCGTTACGGATCAGGGCCAGGGAGCGACCCGCACGAAGGCCCGGCCGGACGGCAGGGGGAGCCGTTCGGACCCGAGATCTCCTGGCCTTACGGTTTCCGCCAGATGGACACCGGGTCCCGGGAGGAACTGGAGTCCGCCTACGGCACCGGTCCCGGCTACCAGCAGCCGGCCGTGGACGATTACGGCTACGGGGATCCGGGTTACGCGGACCCGTCCTACGAAGGCCCGAGGGCTCCGCACGGAGGCTCGGCGTTCGGCGGCCCAGCCTTTGGCGGTCCAGCGTTCGGCGGCCAGAACGGCGGTCCCCGGAACGCCGCGGCGCCGCGGGCTGCCGGGGGATCGGGCTACCGGTCACCCGACACCGGCGTTCCCGGATACCACGTGGCTGAGGTCCGCGATTCCGCGTGGCCTGGGTACGCAAGCCCGGGCCACCAGCCGCAGCGCTCTGCTCCGTCATCCGGCGGCCAGGAGATCTGGCCGGTTACCGGCGCTCAGGAGGCCCTTCCAGACACTGGCCCGCAGCCGACCGCACCTGGCTGGGGCGCCCGGGGCTCTGGCGGCTCCGCGCAGGCGGCTAGCCCGGTTTACCCGGATCAGTGGTATGACAACCCGCGCCTAGACGACCGGGTTCTCGGTGACGTGCCACGCGACCAGCCGCGTCCCGGCGGTTCGTGGCTCGACGGGCCACGACTCGACGGGCCGTCGGCCGGCTCACGTCCGGTCGATCCGCGGCTCGCGGGCATGAACTACGGCGAGCTTCGCTACGACGAACCCGCAGCTGGCGAGCCGGGCTTCGACGGGCCGCTTGACGATGCGTCGTGGTCCGACGAACTGCGGCGCAGCGACCCCGCGTACCCAAAGGGCTTCGGCCCGCAGCACCCTAGCGGCCCCCAACGTCGCGTGGAGCCCCAGGCTCCCGGCCACGGCCAGCAGCCCGGCTTCCCGCAGGCGCCGGATCGGACGGCCGGGTACGACAAGCCCCGCGGCGACCGGGGAGGCTCCTTTCCGCAGGTACCGCACGGCCCTCAGATGAGCGCCGGACGGATGACCGGCCCCGGGCAGCGGGCCGGCAGCCAGCCGGGTTCGCCGTTCCCGCCGGGTCCGGCCGCCCAGGGAACTGGCTTCCTCAGCGCCCCGACCGCCCCGGTCGGACTGCTCACCCCGCCCGAAGGCACCCGGGTGGACGCCCTGCGTGACGGCGCGTCCCCGGCTGCTCCTGCGATCAGCCCCAGCCCTCGGCCGGGCTCCGCGGCCACCCAGGTCATGACGGCCCCGAGCGCAACCCGCCGGGGTACCAGCACCGGAACCGCCACGGTGCGGCCGGGCCACGGCCTCGACGGCCCGGAGATCACGTCCTCCTGGCCGATCCAGCCGCAGACCGACGATCTCGAGTCGTTCCAGGATTTCTGGCGGGACGACGAGGACGAGGAGTACACCGGCCTGTTCGGGGACCGGCAAGCCGAGTTCGACCGCGCGGACGCCCGGCAGGCAACGGCCAGTCGGCAGGTGGCGGCCAGACGGCGCATCGGCCGCCGCCGCGGGGGCAGCAATGACCACCGTCTCTGGCTGGCCCTGGGCGGAGTGGTCATCGTGGCCGCGGCCGCGATCACCGGGATCATCAAGTTCGAGTTCCCGTCCCACGGCGGCCCCGCGCACACCATGGTCACCCCGGCCAAGATCGGGACCTACGCGCGCACCGTGGACTTGGAGCGCCAGGTCGGCTTGTCCCAGCTGCGCGCCGAGGTCATCAAGATGAGTTCCGGCCAGGCGAGCGACGTGGTGTCGGCGGTCTACGAGTCGGGTAATTCCGCGGCCGGCAACACCGAGCAGATCCTCATGTTCATCGGCGGCCACCTGGCGAACGCCGACCCGGCTGCCTCGATCAGCAGCTTCACGCAGGAGTTCCGGGGCGCGCATGTGGTCAGCGCGGGTGTCCTGGGCGGCAAGGCCGCGTGCGTCCAGGAGGGAACTACCGCGTCGAACAGCAGGTCCTTGTGCGCCTGGTTCGATAACGACAGTTTCGGCGAGATCGTCTCGCCCACGATGAACGCGACTGCCCTGGCCAACGCGATGCGCACGGTCCGCCCGTCCGTGGAGCTCCTGGCCAAGAAGTAACTCAGGCGGACGTGCCGAGGTCTGGCGGCTGACCGAGGTGGACACGGTGGCGAGCGGGTAAGGGTCGGCGGCGGATCCGGCGCCTGCTCACCGTCCCGGCCCCGACGATAGGTTGCCCGGGGCCTGCGGCGGTTTCGGCTCACGGCCGTACTTCTGCACCTCGATGACCTTCTCCGGCGTCATGTCCAGCTCGATAGCCAGCTCATCCGGGGTCGGCTCACGGCCCAGGTCCTGCAGCATCTGCCGCTGCACCCGGGCCAG
>JBAUAY010001253.1:0-3601 GCA_049676235.1 Streptosporangiaceae bacterium | reverse complement strand
CTGGGCTCGGCGTCGCTGGTGGTCGGCAAGCTCACCGCCGATCAGCTCGCTGAGTACCGGCGCCTGGCCGAGGCCACGGTGCCGTATATCCAGGATGGCCAGTTCACCGACGTCGACGCATTCCGGCGCACCAACGCGGCCTTCCACGCGTTCCTGATCGAGGGCACGGGTAATAGCGCGCTCCGCGATGCCTACAACCGGCTCACCATCTCCGAGTACATGGCCGAGGCCCTGCGGCCCAGACTGGCGGCCAGCCAGAAGATCACTCAGGATCACCTGGACCTGGTCAGCGCCTTTGAGCAAGGAGACCTCAGCGCCGCGCAGCGCATCCTCACCGAGCACACCGAACGCAGCAAAGAAACAATGCGGGCCGGGATCGCGCAGGCGGGATCCGGGACATGAAGGCCCGCCGCAGGAGACCGGCATGATCCACCCAGGCCGCTTCGACGCCAAGATCGCCGTAGTCACCGGTGCCGCCCAGGGCATCGGGCAAACAGTCGCCGTGAACCTAGCCCGGGAAGGCGGGAAGGTCGCCCTCGTCGACCGCTCTGAACTGATTCACGAGGTCCGCGAGAAGCTCGTCTACGAGTTGCGCGACAAGCTGCCCGCCGGGGGAGCCGAGATCCTGGCCCTCGTCGCCGACCTGGAACGCTACGCCGACTGCTGCACCGTCATGAGCCGGGCCCGCAAGCACTTCGGCCGCATCGACATCCTGATCAACAACGTCGGTGGAACCATCTGGGCCCGACCCTATGAGTATTACGAGGAGCCGCAGATCGAGGCGGAAATCCGGCGCTCGCTGTTTCCGACCTTGTGGTGCTGCCGGGCGGTGCTGCCGTACATGCTCGAACAGGGCCGCGGGACGATTGTCAACGTGTCCTCGATCGCCACTCGCAGCGTGAACCGCGTGCCATACGCCGCCGCCAAGGGCGGCGTCAACGCGCTCACCGCCTCCCTCGCCTTCGAGTACTCAGGCCAGGGCATCCGCGTGGTGGCAGCCGCGCCCGGCGGAACGCAGGCACCCGAGCGGCGCAACGCACGCGGGCCCGGCGCGCAGACCGAGGAGGAGCAGACCTGGTATCAGCAGATCGTCGACCAGACCGTCGAATCGACATTCATGAAGCGCTACGCCACTTTGGACGAACAGGCGGCCCCCATCCTGTTCCTCGCCTCCGATGAGGCGTCCTACATCGCCGGCAATACGCTGCCCGTGGGAGGCGGCGACCTCGGTTAACCCTCGGCCAGCTAAGTCCACCTAGAGGAGCTATGGACGATCACGTATACCGTGTCACTGAAATTGTCGGCAGCTCTAGCGAAGGCGTCGATCAGGCTATCCGCCATGCCCTGGAACGGGCGCAGCAGACCCTGCGCAACCTCGACTGGTTCGAGGTGACAGATATCAGGGGCAACCTCCAAGCAGGCTCGAATCCTACGATCCAAGTGACCATGAAGGTCGGCTTCCGCCTCGACGAGCAATGACAGGAGTATCCGTACGGCGCGGAAGAGGCATCGGCGCCCCGCAGTAGGACTCGAACCGCGGCACGATGAGATGTCCGCTGGCATGACGTTCACCGGAATGCCCGCCTACATGATGTGGGGGTTTTAACGACAGCGGTCTTGACCGATTGCCGGCGATATCCCGTTTCCGATCGGCGGAAGTCCGTTGTCTGTCGCGGAATGTGAAGTGGGACCGTCTCAATCATGTTCGTGCGCCTGCGACCCCCGGGGGGAGGGAGTCTTCATGGACGACGAGATGGCTGAGGCCGAGGGTTCACACGAACCAGCCGAGTTCAAGAAGGAACCGGGGAAAGCGGTAGCCAGCGGCTGGATCGGCAGCGCGCTGGAGTACTACGACTTCTTCGTCTACGCCACTGCGGCATCGTTGGTGTTCCCCGATGTCTTCTTCCCGAAAGGGAACCCCAAGGTCGCCATCGTCGAATCGCTGGCCACCTACGGCGTCGGCTACGCAGCCCGCCCGATCGGCGCGTTCTTCCTCGGCAGGTGGGGAGACAAGCACGGCCGAAAGAACGTCCTGGTCCTGTGCATGCTGACGATGGGTTGCGCGACGTTCCTGGTCGGCCTCCTGCCGACCTACGCCGCGATCGGCGTGCTGGCGCCGATCCTGCTCGTGGTGCTCCGGCTCATTCAGGGCTTCGCCGTCGGAGGTGAGCTCTCCGGCGCGAGCGCGATGATCGTCGAGAACTCGCCGTTCGGCAGGCGCGGTTACTACGCCAGCTACACGTTGCAGGGCACCCAGGGCGGCCAGCTCATTGCAGCGGCAGTGTTCCTGCCGCTGTACTTCACCCTGAGCACCAACGCGATGGACAGCTGGGGGTGGCGGATTCCGTTCCTCCTGAGCTCGATCGTGGTTACCGTCGGTTACTTCATCCGGAGAAACGTCGACGAGACACCAGCGTTTAAGGAAGAGGCTACTTACGGCGAGGTCCCGAGGAACCCCGTCTACGAGGCCTTCAGGCGGAGCTGGCCGAACATGGCACGCGTCCTCGGCATCTCGCTGATGAACGGCGTGGCGACATTGGCCACCACCTTTGGCGGCACGTTCGCTACCAACCAGGCGTACGGCGTCGGCATGAACACCAAGCTGTACCTGTTCATCCCGGTAATCGGCAACGCAATCGCGATGATCCTTATCCCGTATATCGGGAACCTCTCCGATCGCATCGGCCGGCGCCCGTGTATTATCGCTGGCTCGCTCGGCGCCGGCATTCTAGCGTATCCGTACCTGTACTTCATCGGCCACGACAACGTCCCCCTGACGATCTTTTTCGCGGTGCTGATGTGGGGATGCATATACCAGGGCTACAACGCGGTGTTCCCGTCGCTGTTCCAGGAAATGTTCCCGACCCGCACCCGGGTGAGCTCGTTCGCGATCGGGCAGAACCTCGGCGTCTTGATCACCGCCTTCCTGCCCTCTACCTACGCAGCGATCGCCGGCCCCACTCCGTCCGCCTGCGTGGTGAACAAGAAGTTCGTCCCGCACGCCATTGTCAACGGAACCACCTGCAGCCACCTGGCTACCCAGGTCCACACCCAGGTGTTCTGGATTGTCGGCAGCATCACCTTCGGGTTGACCATCCTCTCGGCGATCGCGGCCTTCACAGCCAAGGAGACGTACATGATCCACCTGAAAGACTGCGGCGAGGAATGGGCGAAGCCGGTGTCTGAGGAGGAGTACACCAAGGCGCGGCTCGCGGCCGTCGCCTAGTCCCGCGGGCCGCGGGCAGCGATTGCGTGCTAGTGAACCTGGTTTCCTTCGGACAACGGGTGGTCTGTGGGATCCGCGCCGGCCGCACGGATCGTTTGACGACGACCGGGCCGCTCGTAGGTCGCCCGATTGACGCCATCCCGCTAGCTGGAAACGTGCTGGAGCCGACTCGGGCTTCCCACGAGAGTTGCCTGGGTAGTCTCAGGCAGGCCGGGTCCGTAGGCTGGCGTGGCTAGTCGATGGAGGGAGCGCGTCATGGCGTCGGTACTTATTCTGAATGGACCTAATCTGAATCTCCTGGGGACCCGGAAGCCGGAGGTGTACGGGACGACCACGTTGGCTGATGTCGAGAAGCTGTGTACTGACGCGGCGGCC
>JBAUAY010001252.1:0-5335 GCA_049676235.1 Streptosporangiaceae bacterium | reverse complement strand
GTTGCGCAATGCCCACCCAGGCCGAATGATGCAATACATGCAGGTCCCCTCGCAGGTCGAATACGAGCGGGCGACCAGCGTCGAGCATGCGCTGTCGCTGCTGAGCAGGCCCGACACCCGTGTCGTGGCGGGCGGCCACAGCATCATCCCGATGATGAAGCTGCGGCTGGCCCAGCCCGAAGTGCTCGTCGACATCAACGAGCTGACCGAGCTCGCCTTCATCAGGCTGGCCGGCGGCCAGCTGCGCATCGGCGCCCTGGCCAGGCACGCGGACCTGCTCGATTCGGCCGTCGCGGGTGAGCTTTTCCCGATCTTCCACGACGCCGAGCGCGTCGTCGCGGACCCGATCGTCCGGCTGTGGGGAACGGTCGGCGGGTCGCTGTGCCAGGCTGACCCGTCCGAGGACCTGTCCGCGGTGTTCGCCGCGGCGCGGGCGACCGCGGTCATCCGCGGCCAGGACGGCGACCGGATGGTCCCGGTCAGGGAGTTCCACCTGGGCCCGTACGAGACCGTCATCGGACCCGGCGAGCTGCTGGCCGAGGTCCGGGTGCCTGTGCAGCCCGGCACGGGCAGCGCGTACGAGAAGGTCGCGCGGCGGACCGGCGACTGGTCGGTGGCCGCCGTCGGAGCGGTGCTGCGTCTCAGCGGGGGCCTGGGCGGGAAGCCGGGACGGCCGGTTGTCGTGTCGGCCGGGCTCGGCCTGACCGCCGTCGGCGCCGAGCATTTCGTGGCCGCCGAGGCCGAGGAGTTCCTCCTCGGCCGCGCGGCCGACGAGGAGAGCTTCGCCGCGGCCGGGGCGATCGCCGCCGAGCACTGCCACCCGGTCGCCGACCAGCGCGGACCCGAGGACTACAAGCGGCACCTGGTCGCCGAGCTCACCACCCGCGCGCTGCGCCGGGCCGCCGCTCGCGCGGGTCGGCCATCATGACGATGCGGGTCACGGTGACTGTGAACGGCACCGAATACGCGCGCGAGGTGGAGCCGCGGCTGCTGCTTATCCACTTCCTGCGCGATGAACTCGGCCTGACCGGCAGCCACTGGGGCTGCGACACGTCGAACTGCGGCAGCTGCGTGGTGTGGCTGGACGCCCGGCCGGTCAAGTCGTGCACGGTACTCGCCGCCATGGCCGACGGCCGTTCGGTCCGGACGGTCGAGGGCCTGGAGCAGAACGGCCAGCTTGACCCGGTGCAGGAGGGGTTCATCGAGTGCCACGGCCTGCAGTGCGGTTTCTGCACGTCCGGCATGTTGATGACCGCGCGCTGGCTGCTTGACCACCATCCTGATCCGGCCGAAGCCGAGATCCGCGAGGTGATCTCTGGCCAGATCTGCCGGTGCACCGGCTACGAGAACATCGTCAGGTCGGTCCGCTGGGCCGCGAAGCACCCCCGGCGGGACGGCCAGGGCGAGGCGGCCGGATGAGCGGGAACGGCGGATCCCCGGCACCTAGCGGTTTCGGACGGATGCTGCGCAAGGAGGACCAGCGGTTCATCCGCGGTCAGGGCACCTACGTGGACGACGTGCAGCTGCCCGGCATGCTCCACGGGGCGGTGCTGCGCAGCCCGCACCCGCACGCCCGCATCGTGTCCGTCGACACCGTCGCGGCCGAAGGCCACCCCAAGGTGAAGGCCGTCATCACCGGCGAGACCCTGGCCGGGATGAACCTGGCCTGGATGCCGACCCTGTCCGGCGACACGCAGGCCGTGCTGGCCACCGACAAGGTCCGGTTCCAGGGCCAGGAGGTCGCGTTCGTGGTCGCCGAGGACCGTTATTCGGCCCGGGACGCCCTCGAGCTGATCGACGTGGAGTATGAGCCGCTGCCTGCGGTGGTCGACGCGCGCCGCGCGCTGGACGCCGGCGCGCCGGTCATCCGCGACGACCTGGCCCGTGCCGATAACCACATCTTCGACTGGGAGACCGGCGACGCCGCCCGCACCGAGCGGGTGTTCCGTGATGCCGAGGTGACGGTTACCCAGGACATGCTGTACCCGCGGGTACATCCGGCGCCGCTCGAGACCTGCGGGATCGTCGCGGACTTCCACCGGGTGAGCGGCAAGCTGACGCTCTGGGCCACCAGTCAGGCCCCGCACGCGCACCGGACCCTGTACGCCATGGTGACGGGCCTGCCCGAGCACAAGATCCGGGTGATCTCGCCGGATATCGGCGGCGGGTTCGGCAATAAGGTGCCCATCTATCCCGGCTACCTGTGCGCGATCGCCAGCTCGATGCTGACCGGCCGGCCGGTGAAGTGGATGGAGGACCGGTCGGAGAACCTGATGTCCACGTGTTTCGCCCGGGACTTCCACATGCACGGCGAGCTGGCGGCCAGCCGGGACGGCAAGATCAGGGCGGTGCGCGTGACGGTGCTCGCCGACCACGGCGCGTTCAACGGCGTCGCCCAGCCCAGCAAGTACCCGGCCGGGTTCTTCGGGGTGTTCACCGGTTCCTATGACCTGGAGGCCGCGCACTGCCGGGTGACCGGCGTGTACACGAACAAGGCGCCGGGCGGGGTCGCGTACTCCTGCTCGTTCCGGATCACCGAGGCGGTCTACCTGGTGGAGCGGATGGTCGACCTGCTGGCCTTCGAGCTGGCCCTGGACCCGGCCGAGCTGCGGATGCGCAACCTGCTGCGGCCCGAGCAGTTCCCCTACACCTGCCAGACCGGCTGGGTGTACGACTCCGGTGACTACCCGCGCACGCTGCGCCTGGCCATGGACATGGCCGGCTATGAAGAGCTGAGAAAAGAGCAGGCGGCCGAACGATCCCGCGGTCACCTGATGGGCATCGGCGTGAGCTTTTTCACCGAGGCCGTGGGCGCGGGTCCCCGCAAGCACATGGACATCCTGGGGTTCGGCATGGCGGACGGGGTGGCACTCCGCATCCACCCGACGGGGACCGCGGTGCTCCAGATCTCGGTGCAGACCCAGGGCCAGGGGCACGAGACCACCTTCGCCCAGATCGTCGCGGAGGAGCTCGGCGTTTCCCCCGATGACGTGGAAGTCGTGCACGGGGACACGGACCAGACGCCGTTCGGCTTGGGTACCTACGGATCGCGTTCCACGCCGGTGTCCGGCGCGGCCACCGCGGTCGTCGCCAGGAAGGTCCGCGACCGGGCCCGCATCGTGGCCTCGGCCATGCTCGAGGTCGACCCGGCCGACCTGGAGTGGGAACGCGGCCGCTGGTTCGTCCGGGGTGACCCGGACCAGGGCTGCACGATGGCGGAGATCGCGATGGCCGCGCATTCTCACCTGGAGCTGCCGGAAGGCGTCGAGGGGCAGCTGGACGCGACGTGTGTCTACAACCCGCCCAACCTCACCTACCCGTTCGGCGCGTACATCTGCGTGGTCGACGTGGATCCGGGCACCGGCACGGTCTCGGTCCGGCGGTTCATCGCGGTGGACGACTGCGGGGTGCGGATCAACCCGATGATCGTCGAGGGCCAGGTGCACGGCGGGCTCGCGGACGGGATCGGCATGGCGCTGATGGAGTCGATCGCCTTCGATGCCGACGGCAACTGCCTGGGCGGCTCGTTCATGGACTACCTGCTGCCCAGCTCGCTCGAGTGCCCGTCCTTTGAGCTTGGCGAGACGGTCACCCCGTCGCCGCATCACCCCCTCGGGGCCAAGGGGGTGGGGGAGTCCGCGACCGTCGGCTCGCCGCCGGCGGTGGTCAACGCGGTGATCGACGCCCTGCGGCCGTACGGCGTGCGGCACGCGGACATGCCGCTCACCCCCGCCCAGGTCTGGCGGGCCATCCAGGGCCGCCCGTTCCGCACCGATCTGGCCATCACCTGATCAGGCCGGTTCGTCGGCAAAGATAAACTTGCACCTTGTGAGCACTGTGACGCACGACCTGCACGACCGGTTCCCTCAGGTCGGCGACCTGTCCGCCGCCCTGGAGACGGTCGGCTACCTGGCGGGCGACCAGCTCGGGGCGGCGCTTTTCCTGGCCGTCCGGATGGGGCAGCCGATCCTGCTCGAGGGCGAGCCAGGCGTCGGCAAGACCGAGGCCGCCAAGTCCCTGGCCGCGGCGATCGACACCCCGCTGGTCCGGCTGCAGTGCTACGAGGGCATCACGTCCTCCGAGGCGTTGTACGAGTGGAACTATCCGCGTCAGCTGCTGGCCATCAGGCTCGCCGAGGCGGCTGGTGAGCACATCCGGGACAAGGACCTGTTCACCGAGGAGTACCTGCTGCCGCGGCCGCTGCTCACGGCCCTGCTGCATCCAGGTCCCCGTCCCGCCGTCCTGCTCATCGACGAGGTAGACCGGGCCGACGACGAGTTCGAGGCCTTCCTCTTCGAGCTGCTGGCCGAGGCGGCGGTCACGATCCCCGAACTCGGCACCCAGCAGGCCAAGCTGCCCCCGGTCACCGTGCTGACCTCGAACCGGACCAGGGACCTGCACGACGCGCTCAAGCGCCGGTGCCTGTACCACTGGATCGCCTACCCAGACTCCGCCCGCGTCGCGGAGATCGTCAGGCGCCGGGTGCCCGGGTCGGGGGAGCGGCTGGCCGGACAGATCGCGACCGCGGTCAACCGGCTGCGCGGCCTCGATCTCACCAAGCCGCCCGGCATCTCGGAGGCGATCAGCTGGGCCTTCGCGCTGAGCGTCTTCGGCGCCGAGGAGCTGGCCGTCCCGGTGGCCGACCAGACCCTGAGCACGGTGCTGAAGTACCCGGAGGACGAGGAAACGGTGCGCCGGGCCGGCCTGGCGGCGGTGATCGGCACCCTTGACTGAGCTGCACTCCCCTCGCCACTTGGCCTCGTCGGATGTGGCCCAGCCTGATGTGGCCTCGATGGCGGCGGGCCTCGGGATCGCCCTGCACACCGCGGGGTTGCCGGTCGGCCCCGACCGCTGCGAGCGGCTGGCCCGGGCCGTGACGGTCATGGGCGCCACCTCCGTGGCCGAGCTCCGCGCCTGCGCGCTGGCCACCATGGTGTCTGACCCAGGGCAGATGGGCACGTTCGACCGGGTGTTCGCCGCGTTGTTCGGTACTCCCTCGCCGGTCCGGGATCTGATGCCGCCCGTCCAGCCCGCGTTTCCGCGGGCCGAACAGGACGACGGTCCCCAGCCCAACGCGCAGTCCCAGGGCGATCCTGACGGCTGGTCGGCGGGGATGCAGGTCTCGGCGAGCGGCTCAGCCGCCGACGACACGGACGAGCCGCTGGCCGAGGCGCCGGCCGTCCGCCACGTCGCCTCGGCCGCCGAACGGCTGCGCGGCCGTGACTTCACCGAGCTGTCCGCGGGCGAACTGCGGCAGCTGGTCACGCTCATGCGCGAGATGACCCTGGCCGTCCCGCCCCGCCGCACCCGCCGCTACCGCCGGGCCCGCGACGGC
>JBAUAY010001251.1:0-2518 GCA_049676235.1 Streptosporangiaceae bacterium | reverse complement strand
TCGTTCGACGCCGTCTTCCAGGCCGCCGGGCACCAGGATCGTGCGCTCGGCCGTCCGGGCTCCGCGGATGAACGCGATCTGCGCGCGGCTCGTCGGCGCCCTGCGCCGTGAGCTCCTGCCCGGGCTTAACCGGCGGCTGACGTCTCCGCCGCCCTGCCCGGCAGTAGGGACTTATCCGGCAAACTCTCCCAAACGCGCTCCTGCGGAGGAACCGGGAGGTTACGATCTCATCACGGTGCCGGGGTTCCGCGTCGAAGCACTACGTTACGTGACACCTACGGGACATCGAGTCAGTGACACGACTACATCTACATGGGCGGGTGAGGTACCCGGTATGCCTGGGCATCAGGCAGATGCCATTCACAGACCACCGGCCAGCGATCCGGCAGTCGCAGAGTCATCGGCGCCGGTCACGGTACCGGCTAAAGGCCTGGCTGCCCCGGCTCGGCGGGATAGCGGCCAGTCTGGTGTTGTGTGCCGTACGAACCAGCCTCGCTGCGTGTCGCTCATAGAGGTTTGACCGGCATGGCAGGCAAAGACCGGGGCATGGAACTGCCGCACCGTGTCCGGGGCGCGGCCGGGGCGGGGCCGCTCTCGCCGGCTGCACCTGTTCTGTCTCCTGAATTGCGGCACCACATGCAGGCGGCGGTGGTGGCCGAACGGGCGAAGGCGGTCGCCCGCGAACAGGAGTGCGCGGCCGGTCACCACGCGGCTGGGCCGTTGCGGCGGGTACTCCTGTCAGGATCCGCGCCCGGCAAGGAAGCAGGCCTGGAAACCAGTTCCCCTGAGGGCGGCCCCGGCCGGAAACGCACGGGCGTCGCCTCGGCCGGGCCCGAGCGCATCATCGGGCCCATCCCCGAGGACGACGTGACAGGATGGTTCGGCGCCGCCGTCAAGCCCCGGCCCGCCGCCGGGCCCGAGCCAGCCGTCAAGGCCCGGACTGTCGTCGAACCCGAGCCCGCAGTCCGGTCAAAGCCGGGCAGGTCGCGACGCCGGGCCGGGGTTAGCCTGGTCGCGCTGGGCCTGGCCATCATCGTCATCGCGTCGCTGGCCGTCGCCGCGGTAAAACATTTCTCCCGCCCGCCGACAGCCCAGGCGGCTGTGCGCGCCCAAGCTGCCGCCTGGGTGGCCGGGCAGGTCAGCCCAGATGTCACCGTGTCGTGTGACGCGGCGATGTGCGCCGCGCTCAAGGCGCATGGATTCCCCGCCGGCAAACTGGTCATGCTCGCGTCAACCTCTCCGGATCCGGTGCCGTCAGACTTGGTCGTCGAGACCTCCGCAGTGCGTGCGCAGTTCGGCAATAGCCTCGCCATAACCTGGGCGCCAGCCGTCCTGGCGTCCTTCGGCTCCGGGACCGGCGTGATCACCGTTCGGGTGGTCGCGCCGCACGATGCCGCCGCGTACCAGGCCTCGCTCAAAGCCGATCTGGCCGCCCGCAAGAGATCCGGTACCGCGCTGCTGAACCATTCCCGGATCACCGTTTCGGCCACCGCCAGGAGCCAGCTGGCAGCCGGGCAGGTCGACTCGCGCTTGCTGCTGGCACTCGCGTCGCTGGCCGGGCACCAGCCGATCGATATCGTGCGATTCGAGGACCCCGGCCCAGGCGCCAGTCCCGGCGTCCCGCTGCGCTTCGCCGACCTGGCCGAAAACATCCCGCCCGCCCACATGGACACCGCCGCCTACATGCGCGCCACCTTGGCTGTCCTGAGCACGACCGCTGGCCGGATCGGCCCAGCCAGAGTAGTCTCCGGAACCCTTCAGGGCCAGCCCGCCCTCCAGATCCAGTTCACCGCGCCCAGCCCGCTCGAGACGACCGGCTTAGGTAGTGGCTGGTTCCGGCGCGGTGCTGGTTGGCCACTTCAGAGTGCTATGACCACGTCGTTGTCTGGCGTGCTGTTGATGGCAGCTGTGATGCTCATGCCGGAGCGGGCCGCACTGTCAGGCGACGAGCCTCGGGGCGACGGGCGGCCGGACGCGGGATGCGCCCGCCGGGAGCGTGGACGCCGGGGTCGGCTCCTGTCGTCCCCCTTACCCGGACGCAATAGTCCGCCGGTGCTAGGCGAAGATGGCTAGCATTGTGTGGCCGGGGCGGCCGCGTCAAGCCTCGCCCCGCCTGAAGGCTCCGCGCTAGGGAGGTACCACGATGGCGATCGACACGTTCATGGCCTATGTCGGGGTGTATGACTCCGTCAGCGATGCTGACGCCGACTACGAGCTGGTTAAGGATTTGCACACCAGGGAAGGCCTGATCGACGCCTATGACGCTGCGGTGGTCGAGCGGCGGCCCGACGGGAAGGTCAAGATCACCAAGAAGCACGAGACGCCGACCCGGGTCGGCGGTGTGCTCGGCGGAGGCGTGGGCCTGGCTACCGGCCTGGTCGTCGCGCTGTTCCCGTTCGCCGCGATCGGCGGTGGCCTGCTTGCCGTGGCCACGGGCGGCGGCGCGGTCCTGGGCGCGGTGGCCGGTCACGCCGCAGCCGGCATGAGCCGCCGGGACCTGAAGGAACTCGGCGAGCAC
>JBAUAY010001250.1:0-2296 GCA_049676235.1 Streptosporangiaceae bacterium | reverse complement strand
CGATCAGCCGGCGGGCCGCGGTGCCCGCGCTCATCCGTCCTCCCGCGCCGCCTTCCCGCGACCCGACTTGCCGTGCATGGACTCGTACGCCTGCCGGGACCCGCAGACGCTGGCCTTCGGGCAGGCGCAGGCCCGGCCGTCCGCGGCCAGCTTCACCACCACGGTGTCCGAGGGAACGTTGTGGCCGACGACCGTGCCCGGCCCGGCGGGCGAGGTGACGGCGGCGCCCACCGGCGGGGCGTCCTTACGGAAATCCTGGTACAGCGGGTGCTCGTACTTCAGGCAGCACATCAGCCGCCCGCACGCCCCCGCGATCCGCAGCGGGTTCACCGGCAGTTCCTGGTCCTTGGCCATCCGGACCGACACCGGCTCGAAGTCCTTCAGGAAGGTGGCACAGCATAGGTCGCGTCCGCACGGCCCGATTCCGCCCTGCAGCCGCGCCTCGTCCCTGGGGCCGATCTGCCTCAGCTCCACCCGCGCCCGCAACCGCCCGCCCAGGTCGCGGACCAGCGCGCGGAAATCCACCCGGTGCGGCGCGCTGAAGTACACGACGAACACATTCTCCGAGCCGATGAAGTCCACCGCGGTGATCTTCATCGGCAGTTCGTGTTCCCTGATCAGCCTGCGCGCGGCCAGCCGCCCCTCGGCCCGCCGCCGACGGCTCTCCTCGTCCCGGGCCAGGTCGTCCTCGCCGGCCAGGCCCGCACACACCGGCAACCCGCCGATGTCCTCAGGCACCCACTGCGGCGCCCACACGCACTGGGCCACCTCGGGCCCGGAGTCGGTGGGCACCAGCACCTTGTCCCCGATGACCGGCGAGTAGGCCCCGGGGTCGAGATAGTAAAGCCGCCCGTACCGCTCGAAGCTAACCGCCATCATCATGCCCACAGGGCCACACTACGTTGTCCGCCGCCGGCCGTCCTTACCAAGCCCGGGATCGGAAATTCGAGTGATCGGGAGCAACCGGAGCTTGGAGTCGTTGATCCACCCGGTGGAGAACCCGGCCCGGCCGCCGTAGGTCAACAGCAGGTACCGTCCGCTGGGATCCGCGCTGATCTTGGCGTCGTTCGGCGGCCTGCCTAATTTGTCGGACCCCGGTGTCATGCTCTGGACCATGCCGCGAATAGCACGACTAGACGGCCTGGACGCGCTGCTGGACCAGCAGCTCGCCGTGGTCAGCCGGGGGCAGTTGCTCGCGCTCGGCATGACGGACAACATCATGCAGTACCGCGTCCGCCGGGGTGGCCCGTGGCAGGCGCTGCTGCCCGGCGTATACCTGGGCGTGAGCGGGACGCCAAGCCTCCGGCAGAAGGAGATGGCCGCCCTGCTCTACGCCGGGCCGGACAGTCTCATCACTGGCCCGGTCGCCCTGCTGCACCACAGCATCCGGAGCGAGCCGAACCTGGACGTCATCGACGTGCTGATGCCGATCGAGCGGCAGCGGTCGAGCACCGGTTTTGCCCGCCTGCACCGCACGGCCCGGATGCCAGTACGCAGCGCATCGAGCGGGCCGGTACGCCTGACCCTGGTACCCCGCGCCGTGGCCGATACCGCTCGGCAGCTCACCAGCCTCCGGGCCGTCCGTGCCGTGGTCGCGGATGCCGTCCAGCTTGGCCGCTGCACGCTCGCCGAACTGGCCGCCGAGCTCAGGAACGGCCCGATCAAGGGCTCCGCGATGTTCCGCTCGGTTCTGGCCGAGGTGGCCGACGGTATCAGGTCGACGGCCGAGGGCGACCTGCGTGACCTGATCAAGACGGCCCGGCTGCCGATGCCACTGTTCAACCCGTCCTTGTACCTCGGCGACACTTTCCTCGCCAAACCCGACGCATGGTGGCCGGACGCGGGCGTCGCCGCGGAAGTAGATTCCCGCGAATGGCACCTATCCCCCGACCACTGGGACCGCACCAGGCGCCGTCACACCCTGATGGGCGCGGTCGGTATCATCCCCCTGCACTTCTCCCCCCACGACATCCGTGCCACCCCAGCCACAGTCATAAAGCGCATCAAGGACGCCTTGGAAACCGGCCTCACCCGCCCCCCTCTCCCCATCCGCACCGTCCCTTGCTCCTCCCGGATTCAATGAACGCGGCGTTCTAATGAAAAGAATCAGTAGAACGCCGCGTTCATTGGTTTCGCAACCCTTCCACCCCAGCCCGCGCCAGACCGGTATGCGTGGAATGTGCCGCTTTGGGGCCGCGGGGCGCGGGGCCAGGCGGGGCGCGGGGCCGGACGAGGCGAAGGGGCTAGCCCTGGACCAGGGAGAGGGTCATCTCTTCTACGGCTAGCAGGGGAGCCA
>JBAUAY010001249.1:0-9871 GCA_049676235.1 Streptosporangiaceae bacterium | reverse complement strand
GGCCAAGGTCGCGCTCGGCTGCGGCGGTGACGAGCGTGTGGCCCACACCCTGCGCGCCGCCGTACCAGCACGCGGCAACGCCTGCGCCGCCGTGGGCGAAGCCTGGCCGGCTGGTGTAGCGGCCGGGGCAGCCGACTGGTTCGGCTGGGATGTCGGTGAAGTCGACGTTGAGCGTGTCGCTGGCGGCCATGCCGGTCGCGGGCCAGGTGCCGGGCACGGGGGAAAGATCGCTCGTGCTGACGGCAAATAGCCGGCTGCCGTCAGGCGCCGTGGCGGTCACCAATGCGTCGGTGCAGGATTGGGCCCCGGAGCAGTACTGCTTGGTACCGTCGAGCCGCCAGCCGCGGGCGGTCTTGCTGGCCGTCAGCCCGGGGCCGGGCGGCTGCGCGGCCCAGACACCCCACCGGCTTCCGACCGGCGGGTCGGTAAGGCCGCCGAGTTCGGCGAGGATGGCCAGGGCGTCGGTGTGCCCTTCGGCTAGCCGGGCCAGGGAAAGGTCTTCCTCGGCCAGTTGGGCGAGGACGGCCCAGCGCTCGCGGGTCCGCCCGCCACCAGGCAGCGGAAGGTTCAACCGTCCCGACTCGACCGCGCGGGCGAAGGCCGCGGCGACCCTGGCGCCAGACCAGGAACCAGCACAATCATCACGGGTCAGCGGACCAACCGCAGTCAGCGGATAAACGGAATTGATCATCTCCACCCCCTCGTGGCTGCCTTCGCTGCCCGCCGTCGGACCGGGCAAACCCTCGGGTGTCGCGGTAACCGTGACCAGACCGGCGCAGTACGGTTCGTTCGGATCAAAAGATGTTTTCCGAACGGACCTGGGTGCGTAGGGCGCCGGGCGGTCGGCAAGGCGTCGGCGCCGTGAGAGACGGCCGCCAATGACGACGGCCGAAACGGAGGCCACAGTGAGCGAGTTCGACAACCTGAAGAACGAGGCCGAGCAAATGGCCCAACAGCATCCAGACCAGCTCAAGGAGGGTGAGGACGCTGTAGAGAAGAAGTTCGGCATGGGCCAGCAAGACCAGTCCGGCCAGGGCGGCCCCCAGGACCAGTGCGGCCAGGGCCAGCAAGACCAGGGCAACTACGGCCAGGGGCAGCAGGACCAGTACGGCCAGGGGCAGCAGGATCAGGGTCAGCAGGACCAGTACGGCTGAGACCAGCAGTCCGGTTACTAACCCGGTCGGCTGGATCGGCGGGCACCGTGGGCGTGGCAGCCAGGTGACGAACCGTCTCGTCACAGCCACCTCGCCCCGGTGGCTTGCCGGTCTCCGCCTAGTCACCATGATCGACCGCAGGACCAGCTCGAAGTTATCAGCACGATGGAACATTGAGCCGGCTATGACCGGCTCAGTGGAACATCGAGCCGGCTAGATCGGGGCTAGATCGGACCGCGCACGCTCAGCCTCCCGAGCGACTGGCCGAGGCACGGGCCTTCTAGAGAGCTTCCGGGATCAGATCTCGCCAAGGCCATCCTCGCTGCTTATCCCCGGCGCTGGACGCTAACCACCGATGTCGCCTGACAGTGCTGGCATGATCGTAGGCATGACGGTCGTGAGGATCAATGCGATTACCGTGCCCGCCGACAGCGGCGACGAGCTCGCCCGCAGGTTCGCCGCCCGGGCCGGCGCGGTGGACAACCAGGACGGCTTCGAGGGCTTCGAACTGCTCAAGCCGACGGACGGGCGGACCACCTGGCTGGTGGTGACCAGGTGGCGGGACGAGGCGGCGTTTCAGGCGTGGATGAACTCCCCCGCGTTCGGGCACGGGCACCGGTCAGCCACGGAGCGGGCGGGCGGCGAGGCGCCTCCCCCGGTGGGCATCGGCAGCGAGCTGTGGTCTTACGAGGTCGCCGGCGGATCGTCCCGCTGAGGTGCCCGGGAGGGCTGGCGCGGGATGGCGGAGGCGGGCGCGGGATGGCGGAGGCGGGCGGTTAGCCAGAGCTGGCCCCGAACCGCCGCAGCAGCGCGCTCTTGATCCCCGGCCGTGACCCGAACACCAGCAGGAACAGCGCCTCGCGGGCGAGCCGCGCAGCGTGCTGGTCCACGGTGACCGACCGGCTTCCGTCCCGCACCGCCAGGGCCGCCGCGGCCCGGACGGCCAGCTCGGAGGCTGCCGCGCGGGCCTCGGCCATCGCGGTCGCGTCCGCGGTGATCGCCTCGTCGAGCCGCTCCCGGCAGGCGGCTAGCTCGTCGTCGAGCGGCCCGGGACCGAGCAGCCGAGTGCACCGGCTGACCAGGCCCAGGGCGAGCGACCCGTTGATGCGCATCCGGTCGGGACGCAAGCTTTCCGCCGGATCGAAACGTACCTGACCGGCGAAGCGTTCCGGCGGGACTGCGACATTGTCGAAGCCGAGCCGGACGGTGACGCTCGCGTTGACGGCGGTGAGCCGCTGGCGGGTCACGGTCAGCCCGGGCTGGGCCGCCGCGTCCAGGATCAGCGTCACGATGCTGTCCTGTGGCCCGCGGGTCAGGACCAGCAGCAGGTCAATGAGTCCCCAGCCGGTCACCCAGGGCGCCTCGCCGTCCACCTGCCACCCGCCGCCGGCCGGCCGGGCGCGCAGCAGCGGCGGTCCGGGGATGATACCGGTGAGGGCGATGCCGCCGCGCGCCTGGCCCTGGCACGCTGGGCCGAGCCACTGGTCCCGCAGTGCCGCGGGGGTGTCCTGCGCCGCCAGGGTCATGACCAGTCCGCGGTGCTGCAGCCAGACGAACGTCGTGGTCAGGCAGCCGCTGGCCAGTTCCTCCGTCACCGCGCAGCTGGCCTTCAGGTCCAGGCCCAGGCCGCCGGCCTGGACCGGGACAGGTGCCCCGTACAGGCCTTCCGCCGCGAGCGCGTCGAGATGGGCGGCGGGGAGCACGTCCAGGCCGTCGACCCGCATCGCCTCGGGAAAGAGCAGGTCATCGGCCAGCCGGCGGGCTACCGCGAGGACGTCCGGTGATGTCGTGGTCATCCGGTCCAGGCCGCCGCGAGCTTGTCCATCACCGCGTCCAGGCTCGCGTCGGTGACCTGCCGGGCCGGGTCAGCCAGGTACCACTCCACGATCTCGCGGGCGCCCTGCTCGAACGGGATCACCGCCCGCCAGCCGGGCACGATGCTGCACAGCTTGGCGTTGTCGAACACCATCGAGTGCGCCTTGTCACCCAGCAGCCCCGCGCCCCAGTCCGGGTCGGCGGCCGCGATCGCGTCCGACGGCACGTGTAGCAGGCGCGCTGTTACGCCCAGCGCCGCCGCAAGGGCCTCCGCGATCTGGTTCCAGGTGAGCACGTCGTCGGAGGTGATGTGGACGGCCTCGCCGAGGGTCCGCGGGTGTCCGAGCAGCGGGACGAAGGCGCGGGCGAAGTCGTCGTGATGAGTCAGCGTCCACAGCGACGTCCCGTCCCCGTGCACGATGACGGGCTTGCCCGCGAGCATCCGGCCCAGCACCGTCCACCCGCCGTCGAACGGCACCAGCGTCTGGTCGTAGGTGTGCGAGGGCCGCACGATCGTGGCGGGGAACCCCTGCTCGCGGTAGGCGGCCACGAGCAGGTCCTCACAGGCGATCTTGTCGCGGGCGTACGGCAAGTACGGGTTGCGCAGCGGCGTGGACTCGGTGACCGGGACCCGCGCGGGCGGCGTCTGGTACGCCGACGCGGAGCTGATGAACACATACTGCCCGGTCCGACCGCCGAACAGCTCGATGTCGGTGCGGACGTGCTCCGGGGTGAAGGCTACCCAGTCGGCCACGGCGTCAAATTCAAGATCTTTGATTTCATCCCGAACGGACCGCGGTTCCCGTATATCACCGCGCAGCATCGTCGCACCGGGTGGGACCGGCCGGCTGGTGCTCCGGCCCCGGTTCAGCACGAACAGGTCGATGCCGCTGTTCGCCGCGACCTGCGAGCACGCCGAGCTGATGACCCCGCTGCCCCCGATGAACAACACCCTCAGGTTTCCCATGCTCCTACGCTAGCCGGGCGGGACTCCTTACGCCTGGCTGGATCCTTCGGTAGCTTGAGGCCATGCAGAACCGGAACGGATGCGCGCGGCGGGCCCGAGCGGCAGGGTCGCGCTGACATGCAGGTCGTCGGCATTGTGCTGCATCCCGAGCGGGACTGCAGCGGGGCGGTCGGGTCGATCCTGGACTGGGCGGCCCACCGGGATATCGAGGTCCTCGGCATCGACACCGAGATCAACAGGCTCGCCTGCACCGCCAAGGCGGTGACCGCCGAGGAACTGCGCCGACGGGCGGACCTGGTCGTCAGCCTGGGCGGCGACGGCACGATGCTGCGCGCTATGCGGCTGGCTGACCGGCAGCGGTCACCGGTCCTCGGGGTGAACCTGGGCAAGCTAGGCTTCCTGGCCGAAGTGGACGTGCCCGATCTGCCCGATGCGCTGTCCGCGATCGACAGCCACGAGTTCACCACCGAACCGCGGCTGGCTGTCGACGCCGTCGTCGGTGGCCAGTTGATCACCGCGTTCAACGACATCGCGTTCGTCCGGTTTCCCGGGCAGAAGACCGCCGCCATCGCGGTGGAGGCCGCGGGCCGCCCATTCGTCAGCTACGCTGCCGACGCCGTTGTTGTCGCGACGCCTACCGGCTCGACCGCGTACAGCTTCTCCGCGGGCGGGCCCATCGTGAGCCCTTCGGTGGAGGCTCTCCTGGTCACGCCCGCCGCCCCGCATTCGGCCTACACCCGCGGGCTCGTGGTCTCGGTCGATGACCAGCTGACCCTGAACATTCTGCCGACCAGCGGGCGGCTCGCCGTGGAGGCCGACGGCAACGTTGCCGCGAACGTGGAACCCGGTGACCGGATCGAACTGCAGTCGCGCCCCGGTGCCGCCTACGTCGTCCGCCTGGGCCACTCCACGTTTTACGAGCGGGTCAGGCGCAAGCTTCGGCTGACCGATTCGGCGGAGATCGCCGTCAGCTGGCCATGACGCCCGATCAGCGCTAGCAGGCCTGCAGCATGGTGCGGGCCTGGGGCCACCCGGCCATGTCGCGCGGAGCGCGCGGGGCCGGGCATATCCCGGACGGTCGGCCGTTCATGGAAGCGACCCCCAGATCTGACGGTGAACCGAAGGCGCCGGCCACCGCCGTCTGCGCCCAGCGCATCCTCCTGGCCGCGGTCTCGGGGTGCTCGCCGTACTCCTGCGCGACCCGGGCCGCGCAGCCCAGATCACCGAACGCGCAGGTGGCCGCGGTGATTGCCCGCTTGACCTGGATCGCGGTTGGCTGGTCAGAGCGCTGCAGCGTGGATGCGAAAAGCGCGTCAGCCCGGGCTGCGCTCATGTTCAGGTCGTACGGCGCTGACCGCATCGTGGGCCTCCTTTTACCCAGGGGTCTGACATCCCCGGCTGCCCGGCCGGCCGTCAAGGCGGCCGACCGGGAAGCCCGCGCCTGCCTCAGGCCGCAGGCGCCCCTCAGCAACTCGGAGGGCGGAACGGCACCCGTGATACAGCTGCGTGCGCGCTACTTCTGGCTCCGATGGCCGGGGCTGAGGCGGCATATGATGTGACGGCGCACCCCGGGGGCCTCGGGGCGGCTGTTCCAGCCGGATCGATCGTAGAAGAGGCGTGTGTACGCTGGCCAGAAACGTTCACCAGGTCTGCTGACCCGCCAGGGTGCTTGCTCCCACACTCGATCTTGTGATGAAAGGCCGAGTGCGGGAGACGTGATGGCCGAGCCTGCCTCCGGCGGCCGGCCACGGAGGAGTCCTTGATGGCGTCATACGTTCCGGCCCGGGCGCCGGCCGATATCCCGCAGTGGGCTTACGGAGTGCGCCGCCTGGTGGTGCTCAGCGGTGCGGGAATCTCGACCGACTCGGGCATCCCGGATTTCCGTGGGCAGTCGGGCGCCTGGACCTTGAACCCAGGGGCGCAGCACAAGCACACGTACCGGGCGTTCCTCGCCGATCCCGAGCTTCGCGGCAGCTACTGGACGTCGCGATACGAGCACCCGGTCTGGCGGGCCGAGCCCAACGCTGGCCATCGCGCCGTGGCGGCCCTGGCGAACTCGAACATTGACACGACGGTCGTGACCCAGAACACAGACGGCCTGCATCAGCGTGCGGGCACGTCGGCGGATCGGGTGATCGAGCTGCACGGGACGATGCACGAGGTCATCTGTGTGGAGTGCGGGCACCGGTCGCCGACGGCAGACGTGATAGCCCGAATGCGAACCGGCGAGGCCGTGCCGCAGTGCCTGCGGTGTGCCGGGATCCTGAAGACCGCGAGCACCATGTTCGGGCAGACCATGTCCCCGGAGGTGTTCGCCCGCGCCGAGCAGGCTGTTACCACCTGCGACCTCCTGCTCGCCGTCGGGACGACGCTCACCGTCGAACCAGCGGGCTCCCTATGCGCTAGCGCGGTTGGTGCCGGGGCCGCACTGGTCATCGTCAACCGGGATCGCACCCCCTACGACGCCATCGCCGCCGAGATCATCCGGGACCCGCTCAGCGAGGCTCTTCCGGGTATCGCCCGGCACTTGCTAGCCCTCGCCACTCGCTCCGATGCCAGGCCGGTGTCTGCGGCTCCGGGAGCCTCAGGTGGTTCCCTCAGCGTCCCGCGCCCCAGTCAGCTGCTACGTGCTCACGCACGGACAGCGCGGTTCCGCTCGCGGGCCGCCGAGCTTGAGCGGCTCAGGGCGTGGTGTGCGGGTGCGGGAGTCCGGGCCCACCTGGTGTCGGGGCCAGCGGGGGTGGGCAAGTCCCGCCTAGCACTCGAGCTGGCCGACCGGCTCGCCGCGACTGGCCAGTGGGACGTCGAGTTCCTGGCGCCCGACGCTCACCTCCCGGTGAGCGGGCGGCGGCCGCTGCTCGTGGTCGTGGACGACGCAGAAACCCGTCAGGTACACGTGGCCGGGATCATGCAGGCTGTGAACGCAGCCCCGGGGGCAGCGCCGATTCGCGTGCTGTTGCTCGCCCGCACATCACACAACTGGCTGGACAGGCTGCAGGCAGAGGTGAACACCAGTGAGGAGCTCGCGCCGCCGGACGGCGCCCGATTGGCACATGCGGACGCAGTGCGGGACGCTGCGGATGACTACGCGGGCGCGCTGACCGCCATGGGCTTTCCCAGCCGGTCCCCGGACCGGGTCTTCCTGACTGGACTCGCGGACGCGCCAGAACTGCCGGGCGCGCTGCAGACGTCGGTACTGGCTGGTCTGCTCGGATTGACTGGACGCGCAGAGGACCAGCTGCTGCGTCACGAGCTGGCCTGCTTGCGGCGTGCCTCGGGTGAGCACGAGCTCGAGCTTCCTGCTGAGGCGGTACAAGGTGCCGTGGTCACCGCCATCCTTTGCGGTGCCGACGGTGAGCAGGCGGCCCTTACTGCACTTGGGCACATTCCCGCACTGCGGGATGCCGGCATCCGGATCCGGGCCGCCCGGTGGCTGCGTGACCTATACCCGCCTGCCGCGCCCAGGCAGTCACCCTACTGGGACGGGTCGCTTCCGGATCCGCTGGCGGAGGACCTGATCGCCGCCGTCGTCACTCCCCGGTTCATGATGGGGATGCTGATGGAGACGACGCAGGAGCAGGACCGCCGGGCGCTCACCATACTGGCGCGCGCCGCCGTCACTCGCCCGGGTCTGCGGGTATGCCTGACCGAGCTACTGTCCGTGCTGCCTGGCCTTTCGCCCGTGGCGGTCGACGTGGCGCTGAGCGGCGGGTATCCAGCGCCCCTCGCCGAGGCGCTAACCTCACTGGCCCGGAACGCCGCCCTGCCTGCCGAGCTGCTGGAAGCAATACCGGCAGGCACCACGGTGCTTGGCGAGTTCCCGGTACTACTCGCAGAAAGCCTCGTCGAGGTATACGAGCGACGTGCCGAAACGCATCCGGAGTCCGGGCCCCGCGGCCTGGCGAGAATGCTCATCGAACTGGCCGGGCGGCTGGCCGATCTGGGGCGGGCCGAGCAGGCACTCGCAGTCGCGCAGCGGGCCGTGGAGGCCGCCGGGCGGTTGACCGGACAGCTCGACTACCCGGCACACGCCGCAGAATCGCTGCGCAGAGCCGCCGAACTGGCTCGCCAAAAGCGCGAGGACCTTCCGCAGGCGCGCGGTCCGGCAGAGTGGGGCGGGCCGCGCTAGGGCCCGGCGCCCAGACGACCTGATGTCTACCTGATCAGCGCCTGTGCGGCACGCTCGATGATCGCGTCCAGGTCATCTCGGCTACCCGCGCGGTAAAGCGGTCCTCCGCCGTCGGCTAGCAGTTGACTCACCAGCGCCACGCCCTGGGCCGGGACCGGACCTTGCCCCGCGAGGAAGCCGGCCAGCCCCGCCAGCTCGGAAGCCGACCTGGCGATCCGGTCCCTGCGGAGCTGGACGTGAGGCGGGTACGCGACGCCGGCGGCCGACGGCCGCGGGCGCGCGTCCGGGGACGCGGCCGTCGCCAGAATCCGCCGCAGGCTCGTGGCCAAGGCGCGACGGAATCCGGCGGAGGTCAGGAACATGGCGCGCGCGGCCAGGATCGCGCTGGCTTCTGGCCGGGCGCCATCGGCCAGCTCGCGGTCAAGGCGCGCCGCCATGCCTCGCGCCATCCACCGGTGCCACGGCCGCAGCCGCCGGACAGTCAGGCGACCGAGGTCGTCGTCAAGCAGGATATGCATCGCACGCTACCTCCTAGATCATGACCACTAAATTGATTATACTGGTCACGACATGACCTGTATATAGCTTTAACGGGTCACTGTGAGTCCGTCGAGCATGAAAGCTGGTGATCATGGCGGCTAGCCTGATCGGCATGACGTTGCCGTCGTGGGCATCCCATCTGGAGTACAAGCTGGCTCCGCCCCCCCTGCTGCTCGTGCAGGCGTTCGTCGACACCCTTGACTTGGACCTGCGCACCGATGTGCTGGCTCACGCAGACGAAGCCCGGGCGTGGCTGGCCGACGCAGGCCTGCGCGACCCGGGGCCGAGCCGCCCGGGGCAGGCGGATCCGGACTTCGCCGCGGACCTTCAGCTGGCCCGCGACGTCAGGGAGAGCCTGCGCGCCATGATCGCGCACAACACTGACGGCCAGCCACTCACCGAAGCCGAACTGCGGCCGCTCGAGCAGGTCACGAGCCAAGCCCGGCCCCGGCTGGAGGTGACCGCCGACGGCCAGGTCAGGCTGGGGACGAGGACCTCCCCCGAGCGCCTGGCTGACGGCCTAGCCGGGCTGCTGCTGAGCATCCGCGACGCGCAGGCCGACGGCAGCTGGGACCGGCTGAAGCTTTGCGGCAACCCGGACTGCCTGTGGGCGTTCTACGACCGGTCGCACAGCCGCCGCGGTGCGTGGTGCGAGATGGCCTCGTGCGGCAACAGGCTCAAGAACCGGAACCTGCGCGCTCGCCGCGCCCAGGCCAGCTAACGGCTACGAGCCGCCTCGCGTTCGCGCGCCGCGAGGGCCAGCAGTTCCTCCGCATGCGCCTGGCCGAACTCGGAATCCTCCAGGCCGCCTAGCATCCGGGACAGCTCGCGGGCCCGGCCGGACTGATCCAACCGAACCACCCCGCTCGCGGTGACCAGGCCGTCGTCAGACTTCTCCACCACCAGGTGGTTGTCGGCGAACGCCGCGACCTGCGGCAGGTGGGTGACCGCGATCACCTGCGAGGAGCGCGCCAGCCGAGCGAGCCGCCTGCCGATCTCGACCGCCGCCTTGCCGCCGACCCCGGCGTCGACCTCGTCGAACACGAACGTCGGCACCGGGTCCGCGCCGGCGAAGACCACCTCGATGGCCAGCATGACCCGAGAAAGCTCGCCACCGGAGGCACCTTTGTTCAGCGGCAGCGGCGGCGCGCCCGGGTGCGCGGCCAGCCTGATCTCCACGTCGTCGGCCCCGTAGGGGCCGGGCGCGTCGAGCTCGCCGACCACGGCGGCGAGCGACGCGTGCGGCATGGCCAGCGCCGTCAGCTC
>JBAUAY010001248.1:0-2292 GCA_049676235.1 Streptosporangiaceae bacterium | reverse complement strand
GGGTTCCCCGCCCGGCACCCGCCGCGCCGCCGGGCAGGTAATGCCGGGAGGGTGGGAACGAGCGCGGTCGCTCCGCGTAGCCTGAACTGCGTGAGTTCGCCCGCGCTTCAGCAGCCGCAGTGGCCCGACCGTGGTCGTCTGGAGGCGGTGGTGCGCCGCCTGAAGGGCCTGCCGCCGTTGGTGCTCGCCGCCGAATGCGACCAGCTGAAAGAGCGGCTGGCCTCGGTGGCGCGCGGTGAGGCTTTCCTCCTGCAGGGCGGTGATTGCGCGGAGACCTTCGCCGACACGACTGCCGGCAGTGTCCGGGGCAAGTTCCAGACGCTGCTGCAGATGGCCGTCGTGCTGACCTATGCGGCCAGCGTGCCGGTGGTGAAGGTCGGCCGGATGGCAGGTCAGTTCGGCAAGCCGCGGTCAGCGGCCACTGAGGTGCGGGACGGCGTGGAACTTCCGGTCTACCGGGGCGATGCGGTCAACGGCATCGAGTTCACCGCCGCGGCGAGGACGCCTGACCCTGGCCGGCTGCTCGAGGCGTATCACTGCGCGTCGGCCACCTTGAACTTGTGCCGGTCCCTCGCCAGCGGCGGCTACGCCGACCTGCGCCAGGTGCACGCCTGGAACCAGGACTTCGTGGCCGGCAGTCCGGCCGGGCAGCGCTATGAGCAGTTGGCAGACGAGATCGACCGGGCGATCACGTTCATGCACGCGTGCGGGGCTGACCCCCGGGAGTTCCGTGCGGTGGAGTTCTACGCCAGCCACGAGGCCCTGCTGCTGGACTATGAGCAGGCCCTGACCCGGACCGACACGCGGCGCGGGCATACCTACGACCTGTCGGCTCACCTGCTGTGGATCGGCGAGCGCACCCGCGATCCCCGCGGCGCCCATGTCGAGTTCGCCCGCCAGATCCGCAATCCCATCGCCGTCAAGATCGGCCCGGACGCCACCGCACAGGACGTTCTCGAGCTGATCGAAGCCCTCGACCCGGACCAGGAGCCTGGCCGACTCACCCTGACCACCCGTATGGGTGCGCGGCGGATCCGCCAGGCGCTGCCCCCGCTGGTCGAGAAGGTGGCCGCCAGCCGGGCCTCGGTGGCCTGGGTATGCGACCCGATGCACGGCAACACGGTGGAAGCGGCCAGCGGCCACAAGACCAGGAGCTTCGACGACGTGCTCGACGAAGTCGCCGGATTCTTCGAGGTGCACCGCGCACTCGGCACTCATCCCGGCGGCATCCACATCGAATTCACCGGCGACGACGTCACCGAGTGCACCGGCGGCGGGCACCAAATCACCGAGAGCGACCTGGGCTACCGCTACGAGACGACATGCGATCCCCGCCTTAACCGCAGCCAGTCCCTGGACCTGGCCTTTCGCGTCACCGACCTGTACCGCCACCACCTCGACCCCGACGGCGGCGAGTGAGACGCCACTGCCCACCACACCCGCCATGCCAAACGGTCCACGCCCGCAGCCGCACCGCGCGGCAGGCCCGGTCACCGGTGCGGTGCGCGCATCGCACCCGCGCGGTGTTGATGTGCTCATCGATCTGGCGAGCGACCGCGATGGATTCGCCACGCTGGCTGCCCTGGTCGGCCGCGGTGGTACCGCGCTGACGACCCGCTACACCGCCGATACCGATGCTCTGGGTGCGGCGGGGGGGGTAACCGGGATCAACTTCGCCGTGAGCATGACACCCGAACTGCTCGCACGCCTGGCGGACGCGGTCGTATCCGGACGCTATGTGGCGCCGCCGATCACGATAGTCAGGCTCACAGATGTCCCCGGCCTTCTCTCCCGGACCGGCGGCGGGGCGGGCGGCAAGACGGTCATCCTGACCGGCGAATGACCGCATGGCTGGGCGGGCAGGCGTCCTCCGAGGCGTACGCAGCTCAGCTAGGCAGGGCACCTGGCCGCCCCGGCCAGACTGGGGCGTCCTGCGCCCGGCCACCTCATCCCAGCCGTATGACTAGTCGAATACAGATTCGATCTGAACGATTGGCGGCCGGTTAGTGACAGACTGTTGGGTCACATTTTGTTACCGAGTCAGGTTGCTGCCTACTGGGGCATGCAGTACCAGCCTGCCGCAATTCCCCGGGCGGGCCATGACACTGCCAAGGCCCTGGAGGTTAACGGACTTAGCGGTGCGCAGGTCCCGCTCCTGCTGCACGGTTATGACTGGACGGGGCTGGTCGGGGCGGACCGGCTGATGAGGTCGCGGGCGACCTGCCGCCATACCTGGCAGCGCGCTGGCCTGACCGGCAGGCCGAAGCTCTGGGCGTAGGCCTCGAGCCGGGG
>JBAUAY010001247.1:0-4845 GCA_049676235.1 Streptosporangiaceae bacterium | reverse complement strand
GGCCGGGACGCCTCGAACGTCTTCATGGCCGCCTGCTCGCCACCGCGGCCGCCCTCGCGGACCCGCGCCAGCCGCTCCTCCAGCCGTTCCCGGCCGCCGACCACGCACCGGCCGGGCACCCGGACGTCGGACAGCACGACCTCGGCGGTGTGCGAGGCCCTGATCCCGTGTTTGCGGAACTTCTGCCCCATGGAAAGACCGGGTGTGCCGGGCGGCACGATGAAGCTTGCCTGACCGCGCGACCCGAAGGCCGGGTCCACCGACGCCACCACCACGTGGACGTCGGCGATGCCGCCGTTGGTGACCCAGGTCTTCACCCCGTTCAGTACCCACTCATCGCGCGCGTCGTCGTAGATCGCGCGGGTCTTGATCGCGCTGACGTCGCTGCCCGCCTCGGGTTCGGAGGAGCAGAACGCGCCCAGTTTCACCTCGCCCGGACCGCCGAACATCTGCGGGCACCACTCCCCTATCTGCTCAGGCGTCCCGTTGGCCACCACCGCGACCGCAGCCAGCGAGCTGCCGGCCAGCGCGAGCCCGATCCCCGCGTCGCCCCAGAACAGCTCTTCGAATGCGACCGGGATACCGAGCCCGGACCCCTCGAGGTGCTGCTGCGCGTAAAAATCCAGCGAGTACAGCCCGATCTTGGCGGCCTCCTCGAGCACCGGCCACGGGGTTTCCTCCCGTTCGTCCCACTCCGCGGCGGCCGGCCGGATCACCGAGGCCGCGAACTCGTGCAGCCAGTCCCGCATCTCGATCAGGTCATCGCCGAGCTCGAGCGAGAACCCTGCGCCGTGTGGGTCCGCGTCGCCCATGCTGCCCTCCCGCCATCAAGTTACTCAAACGTAACATCGTGGTCCGCGCCGCAGGATAGGCCGCCGTCCGTAGTCCCGAATTTTACGCCGAACGAACCGTGTGACAGCAATCGCGCCGGCCTCACTCGGCCCTGGGCCGCCTGCGCCCCCCAGGCTCGGCGGAATCCGTTTTATCCCGGCAGTGGCTGACATAACCATCCGTCACGCGGGTAGCACGCCTGCGCGGCCAGCAGGCAGCGAACAGGAGAGGACGGATCATGGGCTTGTTCCGGAGATCACGGCAGACCGAGCAGACCAGCCGGAAGCCGACCTGGCGCGAGCGGCGTGCCGCCGAGCGGACGGCGCGCGCCGAGACCGCCCTGGTGGAGACCGAGCAGAGGATCCACCAGATCGCCGACGAGGCCCGCGGCGACCTCAGGGGCTCGGCCTAGCCGCGCTGCCCCGGGGCATGAGTCAGTCCCGGGCGTGCAGGTCGAGGAATTCGTAGATGTCGGCGTCGTCGACGCCGGGAAAGCTGCCGGCCGGCAGGGCGGACAGGATGTGCGAGTGCGCGCGGGCCGACGGCCAGGCCTGGCCTTCCCACCGCTCGGCCAGCGCGGCCGGCGGGCGGCTGCAGCACTCGCCGTCCGGGCAGGCCGAGCGCGTCCTAGTGGTCGCCTCGCGGCCGCGGAACCAGCGGGAGTGCTCGAACGGCACGCCGAGCGTGATGGCGAACCCGCGGTCGGCGCGCGGGTCGACCTGGGCGACACAGAAGTAGCTGCCCGACGGGGTGTCGGAATACTGGCAGTACGGGGAGAAGCGGTCGGCGGCCCCGAACACCTGCCGCCCGGACCACTGGCGGCAGAGCCGCTGTCCCTCGATCGCGCCCGACGGGTCCGCGGGGAAGATCACGCCGTCGTTCTCGTAGGCCTTGTAGATGACGCCGCTCGCGTCGTTCTTCACGAAGTGACACGGCAGGTCCAGGTGATGGGTGGCGAGGTTGGTGAACCGGTGCGCGGCCATCTCGTAGGACACCGAGAACAGGTCCACCAGGTCCTCGACCGCGAGATCCCGGCTCTGCTTCGCGCGGTCAAGCACCGGCGCGGCCGCCGTTTCCGGCATGAGAACGGCGGCGGCGAAGTAGTTTGCCTCCACCCGCTGCCGCAGGAAGTCGGCGAAGTCGCGTGGCACCTGGTGGCCGAGCAGGAAGTGGCCGAGGGCCTGCAGCACGATCGCCCGCGGCGAGTACGCGCCGACCGGCTCCTGCTTGACGTAGATCCGGCGGTTCCTGAGGTCGGTCAGCGAGCGCACCGACCGCGGCAGGTCCTGGACGTACCGGATGGCGAAGCCGTGGCGGCTGACCACCGAGACCAGCATGCCCTGGGACAACGGGCCGCCCGAGTAGTCGCCCGCGCGCAGGGCATCGGCCGCCTCCCGCTCGATGACCTCGAAGTAGTTACCCCGCTCGCGCATCGCCTTGCGCAGCAGCGCGTTCGCCGCCCGGGCCTCCTCCGGGGTGGCGGCGGGCTTGGACTGCTGGGCCCGCAGTTCCGCCGCCACCGCGACCAGGTGTTCAAGGATGTCGGTGGGAACGCGCGCGCCGATCTTCAGCTGCGGCAGGCCGAGGCGCCGGTAGGAGGGATCCCGCTGCGCGTCGGTCAGGGCGATCTCGAGCTGCGCCCGGCGGCTCGGCGGCTGCCTGCTCAGTAGCTCGGTCATCGGCACAGAAAGCGCCGTCGCCAGCTGCTCGATCAGCGACAGCTTCGGCTCCCGGCGACCGTTCTCGATCAGCGAGAGGACCGAGGGCGCACGGTCCACCCGTTCACCGAGCTCGGTGAGCGTCAGGCCCCGCATCCGGCGCAGGTGCCGCAGCCGCTGACCGAAGGTCACAAGGTCTATACCATCGGTATAGACCAAATTTTGAAGATCTTTCATGGTAAAGCTCAGTATATCTTCTCGCATTGGAAAAAAGTAAGAATCTTTACACCGTTGGTCTCTAGGTATTTCTCCTTCCGTGTGTCCAACTTGGGCTTAGTACCGGACGGACCCGTAGGACCCAGTACCTGAGGAAGGCGCCACAGTGGAGACGATCAGCCAGCAAGCGGCCAGGCTGCAAGACGAATGGGACACCAACCCGCACTGGAAGGACACCGCGCGGACCTATTCGGCGCAGGACGTGGTACGCCTTCGCGGCACGGTCACCGAGGAGTGCACGCTGGCCCGGCGCGGTGCCGAGCGGCTGCGCAAGCTGCTCGCCGAGGAAGACGCGGTGTCCGCGCTCGGCGCGCTGACTGGCAACCAGGCGGTCCAGCAGGTCAAGGCCGGCCTGCAGGCCATCTACCTATCTGGCTGGCAGGTGGCAGCGGACGCAAACCTGGCCGGGCAGACCTACCCGGACCAGAGCCTCTACCCGGTCAACTCGGTACCCCAGGTCGTCCGCCGGATCAACAACGCCCTGCTGCGCGCCGACCAGATCGCCTGGTCGGAGTCCGAAGACGGCGACGTGCACGACTCGCCCTACTGGCTGGCCCCGATCGTGGCCGACGCCGAAGCCGGGTTCGGTGGCGTGCTGAACGCCTTTGAGCTGATGAAATCCATGATCGCGGCAGGCGCCGCGGGCGTGCACTGGGAGGACCAGCTGGCGTCCGAGAAGAAGTGCGGCCACCTGGGCGGGAAGGTCCTCATCCCGACCGGCCAGCACATCAAGACGCTGAACGCCGCCCGGCTGGCCGCCGACGTGTGCGACGTGCCGACGGTGGTGATCGCGCGCACCGACGCACAGGCGGCCACGCTGCTCACCACCGACGTGGACGAGCGCGACCGGCCGTTCGTCACCGGCACGCGGACCGCCGAGGGGTTCTACCGGGTACGGAACGGGATCGAGCCCTGCATCGCCCGAGGGCTCGCCTACGCGCCGTACTCCGACCTGCTCTGGATGGAGACCTCCAAGCCCGACCTCGACGTGGCCCGCGAATTCGCCGAGGGCATCAAGAGCGTCTACCCGGACCAGATGCTCGCCTTCAACTGCTCGCCCTCGTTCAACTGGCGCGCGCACCTAGACGAGTCCACCATCGCGAAGTTCGGCAAGGAACTCGCCGCCATGGGCTACCGGTTCCAGTTCATCACCCTGGCGGGCTTCCACGCCCTCAACCACTCGATGTTCGACCTGGCTCAGGGTTTCGCCGCGGAGGGCATGCCCGCCTACGTGCGGCTTCAGGAGGCCGAGTTCGCCGCCGAGAAGTCCGGCTACACCGCCACCCGCCACCAGCGTGAAGTCGGCACCGGCTACTTCGACCGGGTGACGTCGGCGATCTCCCCCAACGCCGAGACGGTCGCGCTGTCCGGCTCCACCGAAGCCGAGCAGTTCCACGCCGCCTGACCCGCCCGCCTAAACGGACCTGTGTCTCAGCCTGGAACAGGGATATGGGGCTGGACGGGGTACGCTCCGCGCAACGGTGCCGTCCGTTAACAGCCGGTGCAACGGGCATAGCGGCCGGTGCCGTTGGATCTGCCCGGATCGAGCAGGCGCTGATGTCACCGCGGAGGACTTCATGTCAGCAGGCACCGGCCAGGCCGACGGCGCAGCGCCGGCCCCCCAGCCCGCCGGGCCAGCCCCTCAGCCCGCCGGGCTGGCCGTCGTGGTGGCCCAGGTGGAGAACTGGCATCATGACTTGGTCGTGCGCATCGACCGCTGGGGCTGGATCCGCACGCTGAACGACCAGCTGACCGCCGTGCTCGGGCCGTGGCGGGAAAGGCATCAGGACAACCCGGTCCTCGAGTTGATGCACGGCGGCCGGTGGGTCGGTCACCCGCTACATCCGGCCCTCAGCGACCTGCCGATCGGCCTGTGGACCGGCGCCCTGATCTTGGACGTCATCGACCGCGACCCGGCCCCCGGGCGCGGGCTCGACCCGGCGGGCCTGTTCAGCGCGGCCGGTATCGCGGCCGCGGTCGTGACCGCGGCAACCGGTGTGGTCGACTGGACCGTCAGCGACGACGAGGATCGCCGGCTCGGCTTGTTCCACGGAGTGCTCAATACGGGGGCCCTCGGGCT
>JBAUAY010001246.1:0-2821 GCA_049676235.1 Streptosporangiaceae bacterium | reverse complement strand
GGTCAGCGCGGGTGCGGGGACGGCCTGACCGGACGCCGCCTTCGCGTCCGACGAGCTGGCACCGCCCGAGTTAGCACTGCCTGAATTAGCACTGCCTGAATTAGCACTGCCCGAGTTAGCACTGCCCGAGTTAGCGCCGCTCGAGCTGGCGGCTGAGCAACCTGCGAGGAACATGCCGCCGCCGAGCAGGACGCTGCCGATCGTGAGGCCGGCGACAACGCCGTGCCTGGTGCGCCCGGTCCGCGTACGGCGGTGGGTCAAGCTCCGTGTGTTCAGCATGTCGTTGTGACGGCGGGCGGGAACTGCGCGGTTCCGCCGCGCCGGTCACGATCACGCTGCGGCCCGGCCGCGTCCAGATCACGACCGGGGAAGTGCCGGTCCGGGCTCAGGGCCCTGGCCGGGGCGTAAGACGTCGCTCAGGAGCGGACGAGACGCGCGATCGCATCGGCCGCTTCGTGCAGCTTGGCGTCCGCTTCTGGACCGCCCCGGGCGGCCGCTTCTCGCACGCAGTGCGATAGGTGATCTTCGAGCAGCCCCAGCGCGACAGCCTGGAGGGCCTTGGTGGCTGCCGACACCTGGGTGAGGATATCGATGCAGTAGCTGTCCTCGTCGACCATGCGGGCAATGCCCCGGACCTGGCCTTCGATGCGCTTCAGGCGCTTGTGGTAGGCGTCCTTGTCGCCGGCGTAGCCACGGGCCGCCGCTGTCGTGGAGAGGGATTCAGGCATCGTGGTGTCCTTCGCGGGCGCGCGCCGCCGCCAAGCCGCGGCCGGGATCCGCGCTGACGTGGGCCGCCGGAGTGGGGTCAGGTCTGACGTAATGATCCCGGCAATGCTCAGAGCAGAAGTAGGTCGTGTGCCCGTCGGCCCGCAGCACCGCGCCGGGGTGTTGCTTGTCGACCTGCATGCCGCAGACCGGGTCGCGGGCGACGTCTCGGCCGCCGCCGAAGCGCTCCTGGCTGCGGTGCAGCCAGTAGATGGCGGCCAGGACGAGCAAGAACACGATGTTCAGGATCGTGGTGTAGTTCCAGCTCAGGTGCTCCGGAGCGATGCTGGTCGGCCGGGTCTGGGGGATGATGCCGGCTGCATTGGCGATCAGTTCCGTGAGCAGGCCGGCGACGCTCATGACCAGCCAGAAGACGCCGAGGAGCCGGAGCGTGAGCTGGCCGCCGTACAGCTTGCGGTAGACGAACAGCAGCGGCAGCGAGATCAGGTCGGCGAAGATGAACGCGATGACCCCGCCGAAGCTGATGCCGTCCTTCCAGAGCGCGGCGGCCAGCGGCACGTTGCCGATAGAGCAGACGAAACTGATGATTGCGACGAACGGCCCCACGATGGCGTTCTCGATCATGGTCAGGGAGCCGTGGCCGTGCAGGAACACGGCGTTCCAGAAACCGGCCGGGACGGCGACGGTAGCGAAGCCCGCCGCGACGAAGCCGATGACGATCTCGCGGCGCAGCATCGTCAGGTCAGAGATCGTGTAGCCGGCCGCGTCGGCCCAGCGGGAACGCTGGCGCAGCCGCCGGGCCAGTGAATCGCCCTCGGGTCCAAACTCTTGCCCGGGTCCGGCCCGGTCGGCCGCGTCCCGGTCCAGCCGTTCCCGAGCGGCGGTGACCAGGTGGCGCGGCACGAGCCTGGGCACCAGGACACCGAGCAAGACGATCATGATGGCGCCGCCGACGAATTGGGCCAGGGTGAACTGCCAGCCGATGAGCAGCCACAAAACGATGCCGAGCTCGGCGACCAGGTTGGTCGAGGCGAACATGAACACCATCGCCGCAGTAAAGTCTGCTCCGCGCTGGAACAGCGACTTAGCTAGGGCGCTGGCGGCATACGAGCATGACGAACTGGCCATGCCGAGCAGCGAGCTGCGGGTCAGGGCCGCGGGTCCGCGGCGTCCCATGACACGCTGCATCTGGCTCCGGGACACGAAGGCCTGCACCGCCCCGGAGAGCCCGAAGCCGAGCACGAGCGCCCAGAGCGTCTCCCAGAACATGAAGAAGGCTTCCCGTAGGCTACCGCCGATGGTGACGAGTGCACCCATGCCTTCACTATACCCATAGGGGGTATAGGTATACATGCCAGCGCGGAATTCCAGCCGGCTGGACGCCCTCAGGTACGCGTCATCGGGCGGCGTCTGCCAGGCTGGAGGCATGGAGCGTACCAACGCGCAGCCGCACGTGGTGATCGTGGGCGGCGGGATCTCGGGGCTGGCGGCGGCGTTTTTCCTCAGGGACGAGGCGGTACGGGTGACCGTACTGGAGGGATCGTCCCGGCTCGGCGGCAAGCTGTCCGTCTCCGAGATCGGCGGCGTCGCGGTTGACGAGGGAGCCGAAGCGCTGCTCGTCACGCGTCCGGAAGGGATCGCGCTGATCGCCGAGGCCGGGCTAAGCGATCAGCGCACCGTGCCGGGCCCGACGTCGCCCGCGATATGGACACGGGGTGCGCTGAGGCCGCTACCGCGGCGGCAGTTTATGGGCGTACCGTCCGATATGGCCGAACTAGCCAAGTCCGGCGTGCTGTCCGACGAAGGCGTGGCCCGGGCTAGCCAGGACCTTGAGCTGCCGCCCACCGCTCGCGACGGCGACGTGCCGGTCGTCAGGTACGTCGGGGCGCGCCTGGGCGAAGAGGTGGTGGACCGGCTGGTCGACCCGCTGCTCGGCGGGGTCTATGCCGGACGCTCGGCGGAGTTGTCGTTTGACGCGACGTTGCCTGCGCTGGCGGCCGCGTCGCGGAAGCACCGGTCCCTCGCTGAGGCGGCGCGGTCCCTGCTGCCGCCCCCGGTGCCGGCTTCGGCCGGCCCGGCCCAGGCGCCGGGCACC
>JBAUAY010001245.1:0-3311 GCA_049676235.1 Streptosporangiaceae bacterium | reverse complement strand
GTCCCGAACTGGTCGTTATGGCGCTGGGTGGCCGGGACGCTGGGCCAGGTCCTGGCATGCCTGACGCACCGGGACGCCCGCCCGGCTGGCGGCGGCGCGGACATAGGCGACCGCCGCGAATAGCGCGTACTGCCAGAAGTCGTCGGTCTGCCACCACGCGACCTCATCAAGCAGGTCCGGTTCGGTCCCGCCATGGAGGGCTGCTGCGGCCAGCACGGCGTACTGGAGCTTCGTGTTCTGCCGGCCGCGGAACGTGCGCTCGGGAAAGAACCGTTCGCGTAGTCCCTCCAACGGCAGCGGGTCAGCCCGGCTGGCCCTGCACCAGCTCAGCGTGTCCGCGGCGAGGCGGAGGAACACCTCGCCGGGGAAAGTGTTGTCCCGCGGGTGCAGCGGCGCAAGCTCGCTCACCAGCTCGAAGATGTCGGCGTCGCGGGCGAGCCCCTCGAGCAGGACACGACGGGCGGTCATGCTGTCCTCGGGAGTGGGCCGCTTCGTGGCAGGCATATCACGACGGTACGGCAGAACCGCCGATCGCCGGGCGGCCTTTCCGGCGATACCCGTCGCCGGCCGGTACAGCGCAGCGACGCCGCCCGCTCGTCACGCTGCGTCGTTGCCTTATGAGCTGCGTGACGAGCGGGAACCGCCGATATGAACGGTCACCCCGTTGCGGACGTGATCGCCTGGTCATGTGCCGAACTGAGTAATCTGTCTGGCTAAATGTATGGTTGCCTGGCCGTGGGTCGATGGCTGCTAGGGTTAGGCGGCGGCCCGGAGTCCTTGGAGGATGGCGTCTGCCCCGGCGCGTGCCTTGCGGGCGGCGGTCAGGTCTCCTTCGACGAGCGCGGTAATGGTTGCGCCTTCGGTGAGCAGCATCCACTGGTCGGAGATGAGGTCGGGGTCTTGTGATCCGGCTGCTTCGGCCAGGGCGTGGAAGTACCGGCGGCAGCGGGTCTTGTGCGCCATCACGGCCTCGGCGGCCGGGTGGCGGGGGCTGGCGAGCTCGACGGTGGCGTTGATGAAGGCGCAGCCGCGGAAGTCGCGGCGCCGGAACCACAGGTCAAGGACGTCGAATACGGCCAGCAGGCGGGCACGGGGATCGTCTGTGCTCGCCTCGACCTGGTGGACGAACCAGGAGAAGAAGCGCTCATCGAGTGCGTGCAGGCAGGCGGCGATCAGTTCGTCCTTGGCCCGGTAGTGCTTGTAGACGGTGACCTTGGTGACGGATGCTTCCGCTGCCACCTGATCGACGCTGACGGCCCGGATCCCCTTGCGGTAGAAGAGCCTGGCCGCGGCGTTGAGGATCCGGGTGTTCGTGCTGGTCTGGGGTTCCCTGTCTTCATAGGGATTGGCTCGCACGGGGACCTCCAGGGCTGCCGTCCCGTTGACAGCGGCGGCGACGGCTTTGTTATCCTAGCCGCACTATACTAACTGGTCAGTATACCTAGGAGGCCCGGTATGCAGGTCGAGGCAGGTGTCCTGGTGCGCGTGGCAGCGCAGAACTTCGGAAGCCGGGTGGCGCTCACGGCGGGGCCGAAGAACTTGACGTTCACCGAGCTCAACGAGGTATCCAACCGGGTCGGCTCGGCGCTGGTGGATCTGGGGGTGGCGCGCGGCGACCGGGTGGGCGTGCTGGCCTACAACACGCCCGAGGTGGTGGAGACCTGGTTCGGCTGCGAGAAGCACAACCTGGTCCGGGTGGTGCTGCACAGCCACTTCTCGATGGACGACCACGTCTGGTCGCTGAACCACGTGGAGGCGTCGGCGCTGATCTTCGACACCCGCTTCAGCGCGGACGTCGAGCGCCACAAGGACGAGCTCAAGACCGTCCGCCATTTCGTCGGCATCGGGGCCGACTGCCCGGACTGGGCGACGCCGTTCGCGCAGCTGGAGTCCGGCGGCAGCGCCGAGGATCCGTATCTTGACGTGGACGAAGACGCGCCGTGCTTCCTGCAGCTCACCTCCGGCACCACCGGCCACCCCAAGGCGTGGGTGAAGACCTACCGGTCGTGGCAGGCGGTCATCGACCACAACCTGCACCATTTCGACACTTTCGGCCCCGGGGTCCCGCCGGCCGGTCCGGACGACGTCAACCTCCACTTCCATCCCATCCAGTGGGCCAGCGGCTTCCAGACGCTGTACCCGTACTACGTCCGGGGCGCGCGCAGCGTGCTGCTGGACGATGAGGTCTTCGACCCCGGCGTGCTGCTCGATATCATCGCCGGCGAGCAGGTGACCGGCGTGTTCATGCCCGGACCGCTGCTGACGCCGGTGCTCGACGAGATCGAGGCGCGGGGCGGCTTGGCGCACCGGCTCCGCCGGATGGTGGTGTTCTTCGGCAACCCCGACCAGCTTGACCGGACCACCCGGCTGCTGGGGCCCATCTGGGCGCACGGGTTCGGTTCCACCGAGCAGGGAGCCATCACCACCCGCCTGCTGCCCCACGAAGTGGAGGAACGCCGGGAGCGGATCAAGAGCGTGGGCCGTTCCGGATCCCCGTTCCTCGAGGTGGCCGTGGTCGACGAGCAGGGAGCGCGGCTGGGTCCCGGACAGGTCGGCGAGATCGTCGTGCGTAGCGCGATGTCGCTGGGCGAGTACTGGGCCCTGCCGGAACGCAACGCTCAGTCGTTCTTCCCCGGTGACTGGTTCCGTCCCTACGACGTCGGCTTCCTCGATGAGGACGGCTTCCTGTACTACTCCGACCGGGCCGGTGACCGGATCGCTACCGCGCAGGGCACCGTGTACCCGCACCTGGTGGAAGAGGCCATCCTCGGCCATGCCGCGGTGTTCTTGTGCGGTGTGGTGGGCCTCGGCGAACCCGGCGGCGAGCAGGTCGTCGCCGGCGTGCAGCTCAAGGAGGGCGTCGCCGGCTCCGACCAGCTCGCCGAGGAGATCCTGCGAGAGACGGCCCGGCTGGCCGGTCACGAGCGCCCGGTGCGGGCCGTCTTTGTCGATGAACTGCCCACCGTCCTGGGCGGCGCCAAGGTCCAGCGGTCGGCCCTGCGGGAACGGCTGGCGGCGGAGAACGGATGATCGCCGGGCAGGAGTCCCGGCAGGCGGTCACGGCCGTCGGCGACCGGGTCCTGCTGATCCGGCCGGACGGGCACGAGGCCACCGGCCGGGAGGTCGAGGCCAGGACCACCGGGCTGGCGCTGGCCCTGCACCAGCACGGGATGGCCGGCCAGCGGATCGGCCTGTGGTCGTGGAACTCGGCCGCGGCCATCGAGGCGCACCTGGCCACGGAGTGGATCGGCGCCACCCGGGTGCCGGTCGACCCGGGTGCCCCGCCCGCCGAGGCGGCGGCCGTGTTCAAG
>JBAUAY010001244.1:0-2849 GCA_049676235.1 Streptosporangiaceae bacterium | reverse complement strand
AGGTTCCCGTGCAGCGCGTTGTCCAGCCAGTACCAGTACTGAGCGAGGAACGACTCGTTCAGGTGGTAACGCTGCTCCAGGACCTGGGCGCTGCCCGGGGGCAGGGGCTGCCCGCCCGACAGCGCGGCCAGCGGGGTCCCGGGCGCCAGGTACAGCGCCGCGAAGATCACGAAGCTCGCCACCAGCAGGCTGACCGCCAGCATGACCAGCCTGCGCGCGATGAAGCGCCCGCGCCTCACTCAGCCGGCCCCGCCCAGCTGGCCGGCCCACGGGAGAACAGATACGCGGAGGAGGAGACCGCACCGCTGAGGCTTTTGCCCAGCACCAGGACCGTGGCCGGCTGGACGTCGGGGATCCACGGCAGGCGCTGGATCGTCAACTCGTCGGCCTTGACCACCAGCGCCGCCCGCTGGTCCGGGTTCGCCGCGGCCAGGCCCACGGCAGTGGCCGTTGCCCGGCTGTGTCTGTGATCCATCTGCACCCCGCGCCCATCATCTCAGCCTGTCCCGCTCAAGTCATCGGCAAGACGCCGGAATTGCGCTTGACCTGTTCCCAGGTCGCACACGCCTGAGCAGCCGAGAGTCCGGAAATTCATGCCAATCGCCTTTTTAATGCCGATGGCATGATGTCTCGCCTGGCTGGCTGGCGTGTGGTGGTTGATGAGGGCAAGACATCCTGAACGGCGGCCGGGCGTGGCGGTATCGCGACGTGTGGTCTCCCATGGCGAACGGCCATCGAGCCGTTGGCGGGAAGGAGGGAGGTCCCATGGTGGTCGATGTTGCCGGGAAGGTGGCGGCCCCCGCCAGACGGCCGGCCGTTTCCGCTGGCATCCCCATTCTGGCAGCCAGGATCACCGTGCCAGGTGTGCCGGGCTGGGCGGTGCCGCGGCCGCGGATCACCACGCTGATCACCGAGGGCGCGCGGCGATGCCCGGTGACCATCGTCACTGGCCCGCCCGGCGCGGGCAAAACGACGGCCCTAGCGCTGTGGGCAGCGGCCGAACCCGGGACGGTGTCCTGGATCTCCCTGGACGACTTCAACAATCAGTCAGGCGCTTTCTGGTCCTATGCCGTCGCGGCGCTGGGCCGGTCCGGAGTCGCCCTTCCCAAGGTGTTGTCGGCTGCTTCGCGCCGGCGGCTGGCAGACCATACGTTCCTGGTGCGGCTCGCGTCGCTGCTGTCTGCCCAGAACCCGCCGGTGTCACTGGTCGTCGACGACCTGCATGTCCTGACCGAGCCGACAGTACTGACGGAGCTCGACTTCGTCCTGCGGAACGCGCAGCCGGGCCTGCGCCTGGTGGTCTCCTCCCGGGCGGATCCGCTGCTGCCCCTGCACCGCTACCGGCTGGCTGGTGAGCTGGCCGAGATCCGGGCCAGCGACCTGGCTTTCAGCACCGCCGAGGCCAGGCTGCTGCTGGCCCGGCACAGCAGCGCGCTATCGGCAGACTCCCTCGAGCGCCTCATCCGGCGGACCGAGGGCTGGGCGGCCGGCCTCCGCCTGGCCGCGATCTCCATGGACGGTCATCCCGACCCGGACCAGTTCGTCAAGGAGCTGATCACCGAGGACAGCGCCCTGACTGGCTACCTAGTGGAAGAGGTCCTCAAGGGCGCGTCGCCTGAGGTCCGAGAAGTGCTGCTGAGCACGTCCATCCTGGAGCATGTCAATGCCGAATTGGGCAGCGAACTGACCGGCAATGAGCAATCCGGTGCGATTTTGCCGGCGGTGGCTCGCGCGAACGCGTTCGTGCAGCCGACCGGGAGCGGCTGGTATCGCTACCACACGTTGCTCGCAGAGGTGCTGCGGCTGAAGCTGAGGCGCGAGTACCCGGATCGGGTGGCCGCTCTGCACCGGCGGGCGGCCCGGTGGTATGAGCGGAACGATATGGTCAGCGCTGCGGTGCAGCACGCCACGCGGGCCGGCGACTGGCAGCTCGCCGCCAGCATAGTCATCGATGCTCTGGCGATCAGCGAGGTCATCGAGCCACGAGGCATTCCGTCCCTGGTCGGGGAGTTCCGGCGAATGCCGCGCGGTGAGGCCTGGGCGGGGCCGCAGCCGTACCTCGTCGCCGCCGCGATCGAGCTGGCCGCTGGCCGGCCTGATTCCTTCGCCGCCGCGCTGAATGCCGGCGAAGGCATGCTTGCGCCCCTTCCCGCCGATGAGCAGGCCGCGTGCCGGCATGCCGCCGCGGTTATCCGCCTCGCCGCTTCCCGCCGCACCGGAGACCTCGTGGCAGCGGCGGCAGCCGTCACGGATGCCGAGGCCCTTGTCAGCCGGATGCCGGAGGACAAGCTCGCCCGGCACCCGGAAGTCAGGGCGCGGGTGCTGGCCGACCGCGGGACCATCGAGCTGTGGCCGGGCCATCTCGACGAGGCGGTCCGCTTCCTCGAGGCCGGTGTGGCCGCCGCGACCGGTCCGGGCGGAGAGCACGAACGGGCCGCCTGCCTCGGGCATCTCGCGCTGGTGGAGGCCTTGCGCGGCCGACTACGCCATGCTGCGCAGCTGGCTGGCCAGGCCGCGGTGGCCTTGGCCGCTGACGAGCAGCGGCCGCCTCCTCAACATCCGGGCCCCGCGGCGCTCGCCGCGCTCGCCTGGGTGCACATGGAACGGGATGAGCGGCGGGAGGCCGATAGGCTGCTCAAGCAGCTGAACGCCGCCCTTGATCTCAGCCCGGACAAGTTGACAGGGGCGGTGGCCAGCCTGATAGCGGCGTGTGGCGCGCTGGCTGAGGGGCACGACGAAGCGGCCGCGCAGATGGTAGCCAGGGCACGGTCTGGGTGGTCTGTCCCGGCATGGCTCCACCAATGTCTGAGCCTGGTCGAGTCGCGGGCATACGCGGCGGCCGGCGATAT
>JBAUAY010001243.1:0-5185 GCA_049676235.1 Streptosporangiaceae bacterium | reverse complement strand
GATCGGGACGGGCGCCATGGCTAATACCGCCACAGACAGTCAGTCGGCTAACACCTGGCCGCAGTTGCAATCTGGGCCGCTCATCACGGGCGGGGTCTTGATCGGGATTGGCGCCGTGGTCGGGCTTGTGGGTCTGGCCATCGCTGGTTCGCACGTGATCGCCGCGACCCGGACTTGGGTCGGGGAGCTTGAGACACCGCCGAGCGAGTTCGCACGGCTCAAGTGGGAGCAGGCGAAGACGGCGGCAGCCTCCGGGACGAGTACGTGGCGGGAACACCCCCACGCCAAGGTAAGCCTGGTCCGTCGGGCCGACGCACCTCGGCACTAGCGTCAGGTCACTCCCAGGCATTAGCGTCCGATCAGCAGGTCCAGCCTCGTCCGGGAGCCGCCTTATGCCGCCAAGCAACCACCAGGTACGACTGGCCGCCCGGCCGTCCGGGCTGCCGCGGGCCACCGACTGGGAGCTCACCAGCGAGCCCGGGCCGGAACCCGGTCCCGGGCAGTTCACGGTGAAGGTCACGCACCTGTCGATCGACCCGGCCATGCGGGGCTGGATGAACGCCGGTGCCTCCTACGTCCCGCCCGTCGAGATCGGCGCGGTCATGCGGGCCGGCGCGGTCGGCCGTGTCACGGCCTCGGAGCATCCGGGCTTCGCCGTGGACGACGACGTCTACGGGGCGTTCGGCGTGCAGGAGTACGCGGTGTCCGACGGCCGGGGCGTGATCAAGATCGACACCTCGCTGGCCGGGCCGTCGACGTACCTGGGCGCGCTGGGGATGACCGGGCTCACCGCGTACTTCGGCCTGCTGGACACCGGCCGGCTGAAGGCCGACGACACGGTGGTCGTCTCGGGCGCGGCCGGCGCGGTGGGCAGCGTGGTGGGTCAGATCGCCAAGATCAAGGGCTGCCGGGCCATCGGCATCGCGGGCGGGCCGGACAAGTGCCGCGCGCTGGTGGAGGAGTTCGGCTTCGACGCCGCGATCGACTACCGGGCCGGGAACCTGCGCAAGGCCCTGCGCGAGTACGCGCCGGGCGGCGTCGACGTCTACTTCGACAACGTGGGCGGCGAGATCCTGGACGCCGTGCTGACCTGCCTGGCCCGCGGGGCCCGGGTGGTCATCTGCGGCGCGGTCTCGCAGTACAACGAGTCCCAGGTGCGGGGCCCGGCGAACTACATGATGCTGCTGGTGGCGCGGGCCTCCATGGCCGGCATGCTGGTGTTCGACTACGAGGACCGGTACCCGCAGGCCATGGCCGAGCTGGCCGGATGGCTGCGGGCCGGGAAGATCGTCTCCCGCGAGTACGTCGTGCACGGCACCGTGGGCGACTTCCCCCAGACGCTGCTGATGCTGTTCGACGGGGTGAACACCGGCAAGCTGGTGCTCGCCCTAGACGGGAGCTGACCGGCGGTCAAGGCCGGTGAGCAGGGCTTCGATGACCGTGATGGCCCGGTCGATGTCGGGAGCGCGGTCAGCGATCACGTCGGCGTATAGGAAGCCCTCGCTGATCCGCACGATCGCGTAGGCCAGCGTCGGGGTATCCAGCCTGGCGTCGAAGCAGCCGCGGCCGCGCTCGAGATCGATGAGCTTCTCCAGCGCGCTGGCCATGCCCCGGTGCACGGTGCTGCGGGTGCCGGTCAGCAGCCGCAGCGCGGCCTCCGGGTCGGACTCCAGGAACGCCCGCAGCGGGCGGTCCCTGGCGATCGCGCGGAGAACGCCGCCGATCAGCGCCGCGAGCCGCTCGGTGCCCGCCAACGACGCGGTGGCCTGCACCTGGTCCACGAGCAGGTGGGGGGCCCGCCACCAGAGCATCTCGTCGAGCAGTCGCTCCCGGTTGCCGACCCGGCGGTACAGCGTGGCCCGCGCCACGCCGAGCCGGCGAGCCAGCGACCGCATGTCCAGCCGCTGCCCGGCGACGAAGGTGTCCACGGCGGCCGCGAAGATCTCGGCCGGGATCCCCGCCGGCGGCGCCGCTCCCCCGGGCAGGATCGCGCGGGCGTCGTCGTCGCCTAGTCGCGCGCTTTGCGGTGCCGATCTCATCAGCCTGCGGCGCGCTTTTCTGCGGCTTCGACCAGCAGGGCGAGCTCGTCGGTCAGGTAGCCGGCCAGGGTATCGATGTCGGGGACCAGCTCACGGCAGCCGACCAGGCCGAAGTGCAGCTGGCCAAGGTAGCCCACCAGGGTGATGTTCAGTCCCTGGCCGTCGGTGACCACCGACACCGGGTAGTGCGCGATGAGCCTGGCCCCGCCCAGGTAGACCGGGGTGTTCGGGCCGGGAACGTTGGAGATGGTGATGTTGAACGGCGGCAGCCGGTGCAGCAGGCCGGTGGCGAACACCACCCGGGCCGCCCGCGCGGTCAGCGCCGGCGGGGCGAAGTCGCTGATCTGGTCGACCAGGCCCTGCGGGATCGCCGCCTGCTGGGCCTTGGCGATCTTCGTCGCGGAATGGACGATCTCCAGCCGCAGGCCGGGGTCGGCGACGCTGGTCGGCAGCGGGGCCAGCATCGCGGACACCTTGTTGCCCAGTGCCCCCTTGCTGGCCGGGTCCCGCACCGACACCGGGATCATCGCGACCAGCGGATGGTCCGGCAGGGCGTCGTGGTCGATGAGCCAGCGCCGCAGCGCCCCGGCGCACATCGCCATCACGACGTCGTTGACCGACACGCCGAAGGCCTTCTTCACCATCTTGACCGTGTCCAGGTCCACGCTGCGGAAGGCGAACCTGCGGTGCGGCGTGATCGGCCGGTTGAACGGCGTCGCGGGGGCGCGGTGCGGCAGGGTCGCGATGATCTCGCCGTCGCCGCGGTTCAGCCCGAGCATGCCGCCGATCAGCGTGTTCACCGCCGGGGCCAGAGTCGGAAGCACTTTGACCAGTTCGTTGGTCAGGCGGACGGTCTGTACCGGGCGCCAGGCCAGCCGCGCGGCTGCCATCGCGGCGAGAAACGGAAGGCCCGGCGGGCTGGCCGGCCGGAACGGCTCGGCCGGGGGCAGCTCGCGCCCCTGTGGTGTCAGGTCAAGCAGAACCGTCAGCAGCTCGGCGCCGGAGGCGCCGTCGATCGCGGCGTGATGGATCTTGGTGTAGACGGCGGCGCGTTTCTTGGCCAGCCCGGTGATCAGGTAGATCTCCCACAGCGGGCGGCTGCGGTCAAGCGGGCGGGCGTGCAGCCGGCTGACCTGCTCGGTCAGCTGGGCGTCCGATCCCGGGCGCGGCAGCGCAATCTCGCGGACGTGGTACTCGATGTCGAAGTCTGGGTCGTCGGTCCAGTAGGGCTGGTCCAGGCCGAACGGCACGTTCAGCAGCTTGCACCGGAGCACGGGCACGAGCGCCACCCGTTCGGCCATCAGCTCAGTGAGCCGGGCCAGGGTCAGCGGCATCGGTGCGTCGCTGGGATCGAGCACGCTCAGCCCCCCGACGTGGCCCGTGGTGTTGGCCGTCTCGAGGGCGAGGAAGGATGCATCCAGTCCGGTGAGTTGCTGCATTTCCCGTTCCTCCTCAGCCTGCGATCGGGGCGAAGTGCCTTTCCAGCCAGTCCCGAAGCGTTTCGGTCACGACATCCGGGACCTCGAGCTGCGGCGTGTGCCCGACTCCGGGCAGGATAACCGTCTCCCAGCGCGGATGGCGGGCGGCCGCCTGGCGCGTGCTGGCCACCGGCACCAGCCGGTCGGCCTCGCCGCCGATGAGCAAGACCGGAACCCGCACCGAGGCCATCATCTCCCAGTAGCGCCGCCGCCGGCCAACCACCCGCATCAGTGACCGGGACGCCGCCAGGAAGGCCTGGTCCGTGGCTCGTGTTCGCTGGCTCTGGCGTTCGGCGGCCAGCGCGATCGACGCGGTGAGCATGGCCGGGTCGGCCCGGGACGGGTCGGCGAAGCAGAGCTCGACGACGCGCTGGACGGCCAGTTGCGGCGGCGTGCGGGCCATGACCGTCCTGACGTAGAACTCGCCGAGGCCGGGGAGGGCGTACATGAGGAACTGGCTGCCCACCTGCCGGTCGGGGGCCCGCCGGGGCAGCGGCAGCGCGGGATCGATCAGCACGAGGCCCCGGACGGTGTCCGGCGCGCTGGCCGTCTGCAGGATGGAGATCAGCCCGCCCATGGAGTTCCCGGCCAGGACCACCGGCGTGCCGGTGACCTCCCGGACGAACCGGTCGAGGAGCCTGGCGTTGCGCTGGACGGTCGACGTGCCGCGGGTGCCCGGGGTCAGGCCGAACCCGTGCAGGTCCAGCGCGACCACGCGGCGGCCGACGGCCAACGCCGATCCGATCAGGCACCAGTTCAGGTGCGAGCCGCCCAGCCCGTGCACGAACACGATCGGCGGCTCGTCGTCCTGGCCAGGGCCCCGGTCTTGGCCGAATTCGACCCAGTGCACCGGGCCGTCGAGGTCGGTGACGTAGCCGCGCGCCCCCCACGGCGCCGCGAACGCCCACGGCGCTGGCCTGGTGGCGGTGCGCGGCGCCATCGCCGGGCCGGTCATCGGTGGCCGCTCATCGGGAGCCGGGGTACAGCGGCCGCAGTGCGAGCGGCGGGCGGAAGGGGACTCGCTGGCCGGCCGGGACGGCCAGCCGGTCGGCGATCAGCCAGAGCGTCGCGGGGTCCACGCCGAAACCGACGTGACTGCAGCGGACCTCGACATTGGCGTGCAACACCGTCTCCGGCTCGACGCATGCCCGCCAGGACACGACGCCGTCCCAGCGGGAGTAGACCGACGTCGACGGCACGTCGATGGGCCGGGATCGCTGCTCGGGGGTGGGTAGCTTGCCGCTGGGGGCGTGCAGGAAACTAAGGCGCTGATAAGGACCGTGGGCGTGATTCTGCCTCGGGTCATGCATGGCGTATGGGCTGCCCAGGGTGATGACCTGCCGGACCTGCCGGGGATGGCGGCGGGCCATTTCCCTGGCGTAGATGCCGCCCAGGCTCCAGCCCACCAGGGATACGGGCCGTCCGGTCCGCGCCGCATGATCGAGGACGGCCCGGGGCAGCCCGGCCAGCACGGCCTCGGAGGGCCCGTGATTACGGCCGAGGTCCCAGCCGCGGACGTCGTAGCCCAGCCAGCGCAGGAACGCCCGCAGCGGCACGGTGCTCGAATCGCCGGCCAGCAGCCCGGGGAAAACCAGCACCCCATGACCGTCGCCACGCGGGGCGGCCGCCAGCCCGGGCGCGGCCAGCAGCAGGGCGGCTAGGTCAGCC
>JBAUAY010001242.1:0-8027 GCA_049676235.1 Streptosporangiaceae bacterium | reverse complement strand
CGACCAGGCCAACCTGCGGCGCGCCGCCGGGTATGCAGCCAGCCGCCCGGACGGGACCGCGCTGGTGTTGCGCCTGGGCGTCGCGCTCGACCGCTACTGGTGGGCGCGTTCCCGGCAGCAGGAGGCCTTCGGGCTGCTCGTGCCAGTGCTGCGGCGGCCCGGCGCCCGCGCCGACCTCGCCCTGTTCGCCGCGGCACTGGATGTCGCCGCGGTCGTCGCTTTCTTCATTGACCTTGCCGCCGCCCGGCAGCTTGCTGAACAGGCAGTCCAGGTCGCCCGCCAGCTGCACGACGAGCGGCTGCTCAGCGGAGCCCTCGGGTCGCTGTGCGGCGCGCATTTCTTCGCCGACGAGCCGGAGACATCGCGCCGGTTCGGGCAGGAATCGGTCGAGCGGGCCCGGCGGCTCGGCGACGACGTGCAGCTGGCCCAGAGCCTGCTCGGGTATCTCCTGACCATCGACCCAGCCCGGTCCGGGCACCTGTACGCCGAGGCGATCGCCTGCACCGAACGATCCGGTGACCGCCTCACCAACTCCACCTTGCACCACAACGCGGCTGCTGCCGCGCTAGAAGCCGGGGACATCCCTGCCGCCCGGGTTCACCTGGAAGCCGCCGCGCAAGCCGGGCAGCAGATCGGATTCGAGGTTGCCATCGTGCCGGCGCTGCTGGGCCTGGTGCTGCGCGCGGAGAGACACCTTGACGGCGCCCGGTCCACGTTCGAGGTGGCCCTGCGGATCGGCCGCCGGAACGCCGACAACCTAGGCATGGCCTTCGCCATCCTCGGCCTGGCCTGCCTGGCGGGCGATGCGGGCGACTGGGAGCGGGCAGCCGGGCTTCACGGCGCCGCGCAAGCCGTTCAGGACCGGACGGGCAATCCGTGGCAAGAATTCGATGCGCGTTACCGCCGGGACAGCCTAGACCAAGCGCGTGCGCACCTGGGCGATGAGCAACTGGAACGCGCCTACGCCCAGGGCATGGCGCTCAGCCTCGAGAAAGCCCTCGACCTGGCCCTCCGAAGACCGGACCCGCGCGCTCCGCGCATGTGACGGTCGGGGCGGCAAGCGGCGATATCGCCGATCAGCGCGGCACAGCGCCCAACGGGCCGAGCTCAGTTCTCGTGCCCGCCTGGCGGCGCGTCGCCACCGCTGCGCGCGGGCCTCACCATAGGTCGCCACCCGTTAGCACGTAGATGAACGGCACGAGCGGGATAAGGCTGAACAGAGCCCATGCCACCTTCGCGCCACCCCCGATATCACGGCGGGTCGCCAAGTCAATCCATATGAGGATCACGGCGACGGGATGGAGGAAACAGACCAGGAGCTCGAGGACCTTCTTCATTATCTGAATCTACCGGGAGCGCAAGGGGCGCCTGTCCCTCCCGGCGTCGGCGTCGGCGTCGGCCATGGCCAGGACCTTGCTGCGATTGCGCGCCGCGTTGCCGGGGCTGGTGTCGTCCGGATGGAAAGTGTCGTGGTCTCGTCGGCGATGAACACGAACCGGTGGCCGGGGAAGTAGAACATGACGCCGTCCTGGGTATGGCCGCCGGCCTGGAACACGCAGACGTCGCCGATCTGCCAGCCGGACCGCGCCGGGTTTCAGCCGGCGAATGCTGATGCGTAGTCGTGCGCGAATTGGCTGACGTCCCTTGGCGGCCTGCCGGTGACCTCAGCGACCGCCGGGGAGACTGATGCTGCCTCCCCGCACCGGTAATGCGCGTAGTCCTCCAGGAGGCCCTGGACCTGCCACGGCGGCAGAATCCCCTGCAAGCTGTCCGCGAATGCTTCGGGTGGTACGTCGATGAAGGTGATGTCGCGCCCGAGGGCAGAGGTCAGCGCCGCGGCGATCTGCGCGTGGGTGATGGCCGCGGGACCGGTCAGCGTGTATGTCGCGCCCTCGTGGCCGGCCTCGGTCAGCGTGGTGGCGGCCACGGCAGCGATGTCGCGCACGTCTACGGCGCTCACCGGGGCCTCACCGATCGGGGCGTAGAACCGGCCCTGGGCGGAAATCGTCCCGGCGACGGCGAGCAGTCCCTGGAAGAACAGGTTGGGCCGCAAGAAGGTGTAGGCGATGCCCAGGTCACGGACATGCTGTTCCACCGCGGCGTGATAGCGCAGGAACCGCACCGGCGAGTGCTCATCGGCTGCCAGCTGGGAGAGCACCACCAGGTGACCGACGCCTGCCTGGGCCGCCAGATCGGCGAAGCGCTGCTGCTGCGCCTCGGCCCGCTCCGAGGAGGGCGTGAGCAGATAGGCCCGCCCGGCGCCCTCCAGCGCCGCGGCGATCGATGCGGCATCGTCAAAGTCGGCGGCAACCACCGGAACGCCGGCGGGGAGCCTGCTGCGGTCCGCCTCCGTGCGTACCATGGCCCGCACCGGCGCCCCGCGCGCGGCCAAGGCGTCCAGGACGGCCCTTCCGGTGTTGCCGGTAGCCCCGGTCACCAGGACCGGGCTGGTCTGCTGATTCATTGTCATCACTCCATCTCTGTGCCGCCGCCTCGGCAGCGCCCGCTGAGATTGCCTGTCAGCCGCGTTCGCAGCTCGCCCTTCGGACGGTCACCCCGCGGGCACCTCGCGCACGCCGAGCTGCTGGATGAATAGCAGGCTGTCGGCGTTGGCCCAGTACTCGGCCAGCTTGCCGCCGGCGACGCGCAGGGTGTCGGTCCCAGTGAAGGTGACATCCCGGCCGGCCGCCCCGGGGACCGCGCCGGGGAAGCCGCCGCGGTAAGTGCCATGGGCCTTCCACCGAACGACCAGGTGCTCGTCGGTCTTTCCGCGGGCCGCGAGCGCGGTGTTGGCCGCGTTGGACATTGCGGTTCCCTTTCCTGGAGCACGAGGTCCGGCTTCGCGCCGACGGTACGATCTATACTGTGATATGCTCTATTGATAGTTACAGTATCTAACGCAAGAGAGTACCTGTTAGGCTTCGTCTGTCAAGTCGTTCGGAGGTAAGGATCGATGCCAGCCGTGCCCGTGCCCGTGCCCGCGCCCGAACCGCCGACCATGCGCGAGCGCTACCGGGCGCAGGTGCGCGGCGAGGTCAAACAAGCGGCGCTGAGCCAGCTCGCGGAGTCAGGGCCCGCAGGCCTGTCGGTCTCAGCGATCGGCAAGCAGCTCGGGGTCTCCGGGCCGGCGCTGTACCGCTACTTCGCCAGCCGCGACGAGCTGCTGACCGAGCTGGTCATCGACGCGTACCACGACCTGGCGGACGCGCTTCGCGCCGCGGCCACTCAGGCGCCCAGCCAGGAACCGCGCGCCCGGCTCGAGGCCCTCGCGCGCGGCTACCGGTCCTGGGCGCTGGCCCAGCCGCACCGATACCGGCTGCTGTTCGGGCCGCCGCTGCCCGGCTACGACGCGCACGCGCAACGACTCGTGGACGCCTCGCAAGCCGCGATGAACCAGTTCCTCGGCGTTCTGCGCGAGCTCGGGGACCGCCCCGCCGCCCTGCCTCCCCAGCCGCTCGCATCCCAGCTCACGGCCTGGGCGCAGGCACACGATCCCGGCACCGGCCCCGCGACCGCTCTGCGCGCCGTGCTTGTCTGGAGCCGCATGCACGGCCTGGTGAGCCTGGAAATCGCCGGGAACTTCGCGTCCATGGGCATCGATCCCGACCAGGTCTTCGAGGCCCATCTCGCGACGCTGACAGCATGAAGGCCCCCACACCAGCCACGCCCACGTGCTGGCGGCCAGGACCTGTACAGGAGCTGGACGGGGCAGCGGCGCGCCAGGCGGATGCGCCGATGACCCGGTATGCTCGGCCGCAAGCGGCGTGAGGTGATGAACAATGAGTGCGGACGAATACCCGGTTCCGCTGCCTGTAGTGGGGCGTGGTGCGATGTTCGTGGAGCACCGGCTGAAGAGCCCGCAGGTGTCGGAGTCGGCCTACATCGCGCCGACAGCGGTGCTGGCCGGCGATATCACCGTAGGCCCGCACAGCCGGGTGCTGTTCGGCGCCGTGATCACCGCCGAGGGCGGCCCCGTCCAGATCGGGGCGAACTGCGTGATCATGGAGAACGCGGTCATCCGGGGCGTGCCGGGCCAGGAAACCCGCATCGGTGATGACGCGCTGATCGGCCCGCACGCTCACCTGACCGGATGCGTGATCGAGGGCGGCTCCCGGATCGCCACCGGCGCGGTGGTGTTCACCGGCGCCCGCATCGAAGCCGGCGCAGAGGTCGAGTTCCATGCCGTGGTCTACGTCAATACCGTCGTCCCGTCCGGGGTGGCGGTACCGATGGGCTGGTTCGCCGGGGGGCAGCCCGCCGAACTCGTGGCACCGGGAGACTGGGACCGCATCCGCGCCATCATGGGGCCGCTGGACTACCCGGGCACGGTCTTCGGTGTGGCCGCCAGCGGCACTGGCACGCCGATGTCCGACGTTGCCCGCCGCTACGCCCGGGGACTGGCCCTGCACCACCGGGATCACGTTGTCCCCGATGAGCGGCACACGCCGTCCCGCCAGGACCCGCAGTCATAACCGAGGCCCGCGAGAGCACGCGGCAGCGCCGCCGGGGGTTCCGCTTACACTGCCGGAAGCCAACGCCGCTGCACGTTTCGTAATGACTCCCTCGTCGTATCCTCCGTGCGGAGGGAGCCGGATCGCTTAATAGGAGCGCATCAGGACTTCGGCACACCAACGCGCAGGTCAGCCACCCATACGTGTCCTCCCCGTGCGGAGGCCGCCGACGTGACACTTCCCGGCGGGCCCTATCGTGATGGTGTGCCGGCAACCGTGCATACGTGGCCAGGGGATATAGAGGTGCGCCCGGTTGCCGACGGCGAGATCGGGGACTTCCTCGACGTTTTCGAGGCGGCCTGGGGGACCGCCCGCGATGACGGGCAGCGGCGGCATACCGGGATAGTCGTGGCTGCCGAGAGCCCGTTCGGTGCGTTCGCGGGGGCCGATATGGCGGGAACGGTGATGTCGTTCGCGATGGAGCTGACCGTGCCGGGCCGGGTGCAGGTTCCGATGGCCGGGGTGTCTTATGTCGCGGTGCACCCGCTGCGCCGCCGCCGGGGCGTGCTGCGGGCGCTGATGCGCTGCCAGCTTGACGACCTGCACGCGCGGGGCGTCCCGCTGGCAGGCCTGGGGGCCAGCGAGGCAGGCATCTATGGCCGCTTCGGGTACGGTGCCGCCACCTGGGACAGCTCCTGGCGCCTCGCGCGCGGTGCCGCACGCGGGCTGGCGGACGGCGATGACGGCTGCTACCTGGACATGATCGGCTCCCGGCGGGCGCGGGAACTGCTGCCTGATGTCCACCAGCAGGCCTGCCGGGGCCAGGTGGGCGAGGTGCGCACCTATCCTGGCCGGTGGCAAGACCTGGCCGGCGACGGCGCCGCGCCCGGGACCCTGTTCCTCCTGTGCCGGGACCATGACGGGCATCCGGCCGGGTACGCGATCTACCGGATCCAGCGCGAGAAACGCCACTCCGGGGATGCCGCAGTGATCGTGGACCACCTCATCGCGCTGACCGGCGCCGCCTACCGCCGCCTGTGGGCGCACTTGACTGACCTGGACCTGACCAGCCAGGTGATCGCGGGCGGCCGCCCCGAGCACGAGCCGCTGCGGTGGGCACTGGCCGACAGCCGCCAGCTCACGGTCACCGGCGTCCACGATCACCTGTGGCTGCGCCTGGTCGATCTCCCGGAAGCGCTGAGCCGTCGGCGCTACGCCGCCGAAGGCTCCCTGGTCCTGGACGTCACGGACTCCTTCTGCGCGTGGAACCAGGGCCGGTGGCTGCTGGAAGGCGGTCCGGCCGGTGCGACCTGCCACCCAGCCGGGCAATCGTCCGCTCCCACCCTGCGGCTGGAAGCCGCTGCCCTCGGCTCATTGTTCCTGGACGGCACATCGGTCATGGACCTGGCCAGCGCCGGCCTGCTCGAAGGGGACGCTGCCGCCGTCCGCCGGGCCCAGCTGATGTTCGGAACCGGGATCGGCCCATGGTGCTCAACCGAGTTCTGAACCACCGAAGCCGGTGCCCGCGCCAGCCGCTTCCGCCCGCTTACGCATTATTCACCCAAATCATATCGTTTCGATGTATCGTTTCGATATATCATGTCGGCAGATCGCCACATGATCTGCCGCCCGAGACGGAGGCAGCCTGATGTCCAGCGCGCCGTTGTATGACACCATCGGAGCCACCTACACCGTGACGCGGCGCACCGAGCCGCGGATCGCCGCCCAGGTCTGGGCCGCGCTCGGCGATGCCCAGACCGTGCTGAACGTCGGGGCTGGCACCGGCTCCTACGAGCCCCCCGGCCGTGACGTCACCGCGGTAGAACCCTCGGCGGTCATGCGGGCGCAGCGCCCCGCAGGCGCAGCGCCGTGTATAGCTGCCACCGCGGAGAGCCTTCCGTTCGAAGACCAGTCCTTCGACGCCGCGATGGCCATCGCCACCATCGACCACTGGCAGGACCCCATCGCGGGCCTGCGCGAGATGCGGCGCGTCGCCCGCCGCGTGGTGGTGCTCACGAAGGACTTCAGCGACCCCGATCTGTTCTGGCTGAATCGTGACTACCTGCCAGAGTTCGCCGGCCTTCTCGCCGCCCGGCCTTCGCTGACCGAACTGGTCCGCGCGATTGAAGCCAGGCTGGAACCGGTGCTCATTCCGTGGGACTGCGCGGATGGCTTCTACGAGGCCTACTGGCGCCGGCCCGGGGCATACCTGGATGAGCATGTCCGCCGCGGGATATCGATCTGGGCCAGAGTCGGGCCGGACGCCGAGCAACGGGCAGTGCACAGCCTCCGTGATGACCTCGCATCCGGCCGGTGGGCCGAACGCTACCGCGACCTCGTCCATCTCGACGCGGCAGAGCTCGGCCTGCGTCTGCTCATCGCCTGATCCCGCCCTAGCTGCCGGGTCGCGCACATGGTGATGGTGATGAACCTGGCGATCCGGATCTGTCCGCTCGCGGCAGGGCTGATGGCGGCCACGCTGTGTCACCATTTCGATCTCCGAGCTCACCCAGGGATACACGCACGACACGCGGCATGAGCACCCGGGCGCTACCCGTTGAGGATCTGCTCCCTCAGGATGTCTGCGTGCCCGCCGTGCTGGGCGAGTTCGCGCAGTACGTGGAGGTACACCCAGCGCAGCGGGAGCGGGCCGCGCCAGTAGCCGTAGACCCTGTCCTCCAGCCCCAGGGATGACGTCGCACGCCGCGATGACTCGCATGCCTCGCGGTGTGCTTGCTGGATGCTGGCGATGGTGTCGTCGTCATGGAGAATGAACGACTCCTCCGAGGCCGCGGGGATACCGATCTCAGCACGTGACCGGCATGTGACAGCTTCGTCAAACCAGACCTTCTCAAGGAAGGTCGCGTGCTTCACCAGGCCCAGCAGTGTGGTCCGGGAAGGCACCAGCGACTGGCGCGCCTGCTCCTCCGTCAGCCCGTCCAGGCAGCGATTGAGTTCACCGCGGTGCTCGTCGAGGAACGCCTCGAACTGGGCACGGGCTGGCTGATTGATGACATCCTCAGCGAACGTCGCTGGAAGGGAGGGCATAAGCGAAGCATTTCAAGAGCGCCGCCCACGAGCAAACTACCGCTCAACAGGCATGTGAGTAAGACGTGGCCGGCCGGTTGTACCGGCGCCACTAAGGATCGCGTCGGCCGCAAGGCGTTTGACCAGATGGCCGGGGAGCTGAAAGCGTGATAGCGATGAATGAACTGTCGCGTACCGCCGTGCCTTGGGCTGCGCGTGGCCCTGCGTTTAGTCAGCCCGGCCTGGCCAGGCCGGTGGCCTGGGCCACACCGGATGATCTGGATCGGCTGCGCGCCAGCCACCCAGGCGGGCAGCTGGGCAAACCGCTGGTGCCGACCAGTGTTTCATCGCCGCGGCTGGGCGATGAGCTGTTCGCGCGGCTCCTGGCCTATGGCACGCCGCACGAGACTCATCGGGGCGACGTACTGTTCCGGCCGGGTGATGAAGACGTCGATCTGATCGTGGTCGACCGGGGTTCGGTGGAGGTTGTCCGGACGGAAACGGCCGACGTGCCCGCCGCGACCGTCGCGGCGGTGGATGCGGGCGGCT
>JBAUAY010001241.1:0-5280 GCA_049676235.1 Streptosporangiaceae bacterium | reverse complement strand
TCCGCGGACCCGGTCACAGCCACCGGCCCTGCCATCAGCGGCAGCAGGCCCCCGCCCGTCGCGGTGGGGCAGCCTTGACAATTTTCACGCCGTTACGGCGTCACCCCGGGCCACCGACGACTTTTAGTGGATACCGCGGTGGCCGCCCGCGTCCAGGTAGAGCACGCTGCCGTGCAGCACGTCGGCCTCCGGGTCGAGGAGCAGCTCCACGGCCCAGGCCAGTTCGCCGGCCGTCGGCAGCCGGCCCAGCGAGTTCTGCGCCACGTACTCCTGCCAGACGTCCTCGGTAGCGGCGCCCCGCTCGGCGGCGACCGCGGCCACGATCCGGCGCAGCCTAGGCGTGTCGGCCGGCCCCGGGCTGAGCGTGTGCGTGGTCACCCCGCGGGGTCCGTAGAGCAGGCTGATCTGGCGCATCAGGTTGAACACGGCGGCGTTGACCGCGCCGGGGCCGGCCTCGTGCGCGCGCGGCTCCAGGCCGAGCGAGCCGGCGAACGTCACGAATCGCGACCCGGGCACGAGATGGTCGCGGACCGCGTGCAGCAGCCGCAGCAGCCCGCCGACCTTGATGTTGCTGCCGGCCGCCAGCGCGTCCGGGTCGATGGTGTCCGCCGAGCCACGAACCGGCAGCCCGGCCGCGAAGACCGCCATCCGCACCGTCCCGCCGAGCCCGGTCAGCGCCGAGCCGATCGCCTGGATCGCGTCGTTGTTCCCGATGTCGGCGGGGCAGGGCGTGACCAGGTCATTGGCCGATGTGAGCTCGTCGAGGTCGGCCTTCCCGCGTGCCACCGCGAGGACCCGCAGGCCGCGGCGGGTGAGCCGCGCGATCACGGCCCGGCCGATGGTGCCGGTGGCCCCGACGACTACTGCTTGCTCCGGAGCGGTCACGTGCCTGCTCGTTCGGCGGTCGCCGCGCGGCGGGCGGCGACCTCGTCGGCGCGGGCCACGTCGGCCGGGACGCCGCCGATGCCCCAGCCCTCCGGGGGGAACTGCGTGATGTAGGTGCGGACCCGCTCGATCGGCGTGTCCAGGATCTCCGCGACCAGGGCGGCGACGCGGCCATGCAGCTCGCGGATCTTCTCCGGCGGGCGGCCTTCCATGATGTCGATGCGGACTAGCGGCATGCCTGCTCCTTTAGTTGTCGTCGCCCGGCCGCCGGGGTGGCAGCCGGAGCAGGGTCCTGGCGGTGTCGATGGCCGGCCCGGGGTCCTCCCATGGCACCCGGACGGCCGCCATCCCGGCCTGGCGGGCGCCCTCGACGTTCCACGGCATGTCGTCGAGGAACACGATCTGGTCCGCGGGCAGGCCGAGCGCCTCGGCGGCCTGGCGGAACGCGCGCGGATCGGGTTTCATCACCCCGGTGAGGCTGGCGTCGACGATGACGTCGAACAGCTTCAGGTGCTTCTGCCGCTCCACCCAGCCCGGACCGTGGAAGGCGGTCATGTCGTTGGTCAGGGCGCCGAGCCGCAGCCCCGCCGCCTTGGCCTCGGTCATCAGGTCCACCATCTCGGCGCGTAGCCAGTCCTGCTGGGGCAGCTCGTATAGCCGGTGCATCATGGCCCGGGTGTCCCAGGTCTGGCCCACCGCGGCGCCGAACTCGGCGGCTCGCTGCGCCCAGTACTGCCGTTCGGTCACCTGCCGGCGCAGCATCTGCTGCCACAACTCGTCCCGGTCGCTGGCGAGCCCGCCGATCTGCTCGAGTACCGGCCGCATCGCCGGCTCGGTTTCGGCGAGCCGTTCCACCAGGTGCATGGCGGTGCTGTGCACCACGCCGCCGATGTCAAGCAGCAGTCCACTCGGGCGGCGCGCCGCATGGCCGCGCAGTGTTCCCCCCACGTGGCCGCCCTCAGCTGCTGGCGGCATAACCGCGCTCGGCGTAGGGGTATCCGGCGAGCTCAAGCCGGTCCAGGCCCGCCGCCTGCGGGGAGGCGTAATACGCGCGGATCTCGGTGATCAGCCCGGTCTCCGGGTCGAAGTGATACCACTCGTCACCGCGCAGCACCACGCCGACCTTGGTCTTGTCGTGCGTCCACTCGATTACCGCCCGGTCGGTGTCCGGGTCGCAGATGACCTCGTCCACGGTCCAGTGCGAGCCCAGCGTCCGCACCGCCCAGGACCACTTCGCGCCGATCGTCTCGCCGCCGCGAAACGGTCCCTCGTACATGTCCGGCGGAAAGTAGTGCACCGCGCCCGGCGCAAAGTACCTGGCCACCGCGTCCGCGTTCCCCGAGTTGCAGGCGTCGAAGTAGCCGCGGATAACCTCTTCCATCCGCCGGGCCTTGGCGGTCCGGTCACTGATGTGCGCATCTGTCACACGACCGAGCCTAGGTGGTCACTGCCCGGCCTTCGAGGACTTGTTCCGCATGCAGAAACAGGACCGTTCACCCGGCCGGGCGGACCACCGCCGCGGGCTCCCGCCGAAGTACCGGCTGGACGCCGGGTTATATCGCTGGAATAACTGCGGCAAGCCCCGGCTGCCCTGGATTCCGGCGGGAAGCGCGCCGGGGTCGAAGTCGTAGAGCCAGCCGGTCGCCTTCTCGTAGAAGCGGTTGAAGACGTGCGGCATGATCAGCTCGCGCATCCGGCCGGCGATCGGGCCTGCGGTCTTGGCGTCCCGGTTGGCGGCCTCGATCTTGGCTAGCTTGCCCGAGCGGGGCTGCCGCTGCCGGTCGAAAGCGGCCAGGCCAGCGGGAATGCCGTCCGCGGCGGCCAGTTCCGCGGCTAGCACGACCCCGTCCTCCATGGCCATCGACGCGCCCTGCCCGGCACCGACCGGATGGGCGGCGTCGCCGATCAGCACGGTCCGGCCGTTGTGGCGTCGGGTGACCGGGGCCAGCACGTACCCGATGTTCGCGGCCCGCACCCCGGTGGCCGCCTGCAGCACGGCCGCGGCCTGCTTCTCGGTCCGGAATTTCTCCGCCAGGTCGGCCAGGCTTACCGTGGCCAGGTCGGCGGGTGGCTGCGGGGAGGCTACCTGGGCCGTCCACCACACCGATCCGTCCGGCGCGGGCAGGTAGATGAAGACGCCGTTCCTGGCGAAGATCCAGTTGAAGCCCTGACGTGATATCGGCGTCCGGATCCTGGCTCCATCCGAGATTCCGGAGATATGGGTGATTCCGGCGTAGGCGGGCTGGGGGGCCGCCGGGTCAAGCTCGCGACGGATCGCGGACCAGATGCCGTCCGCCCCGACGATCAGGTCGGCGTCACCGGCCAGCGGGTCGGCGCTGCCGGTGAGCCGCTGACCGGTGACGATACGCGCACCGCACCGCAGCGCCTCGTCGCGCAGGGCGGTGACTAGGTCGGCGCGCATTACCGTGATGCTGTGCAGCGCGTCCTGCGGTCTCCGGCCCCGGGCCACGTCGCCCAGCAGTCTGCCGCGGCCAGACCACATGAGCTGGCGCGCGACCGGGAACCCGGTCCGCTGCACCGGCTCGAGGCAACCGAGTACACCCAGGGTGCGCAGCCCGTTGACCGCCAGGCTGACGTACGAGCCGACCGGGCCGGCCGGATCCTCCCGGGCCTCGTACACGGTGACCTCGGAACCGATACGGGCCAGCGCGATCGCGCTCGCCGACCCGGCCACTCCGCCACCTATCACTACCGCACGCATACCGATCCCTTCATTACCACACGCTGATCCCGTAAAGTTCACTGAATACATTTTCAGTGAATTTATATTCAGTATGATGGGCGGGCAGCTGCGCGGTCAAGCGGATACCGTCCAGTCGGGAGGAAACATGGGAGTGCGGAAGGTCAGGGCGGCTGAGACCGAGGCGGCGCTGAAGGAGGCGGCCCGGCGGCAGTTCGCCGAGCGCGGATACCTGAACACCAAGATCACCGACATCACGGCCGCCGCGGGCCGCGCCACTGGGTCCTTCTACGAGCATTTCGCCAGCAAGGAGGACCTGCTCCAGATCCTGCTCGCCGATATGCACGGGCAGGCGGGTGCCCAGTTCGACTCCGGCGAGCACCCGCCGCACGACCTCACCGACCCCGGCCAGCTCCGCCAGCACCTGGCCGTGGCCTGGAACGTGATGCGCGACAACAGCTCGGTCATGACCGCCTTGTTCGAGGCCGCCATGGCGGCCGGCCCGGCCTCCGGCGCGCTCTGGGGCCGGCTGGCCGAGGACACCAGGATGTTGCGCGAGCACCTGGAGTACCTGCAGGACCGCGGACATCAACTGCCCGGCGACCCGGCGCTGATCGCGGCGGCCATGGGCGGGATGCTGTCGATGCTCGCCTACGCGCTGCTCCCCGCGGGACCGGCGAAGGAACCCTCCGGGGGAGGAGCGCCGGATTCTGCGCCCGACTACTCCAGCTCAGATGTCATCGACAGCCTCACCAGGCTGCTGCTATACGGCCTGGCCGGCCCGGCAGACAGCTAAGCGAGCCTCCGGCAACCGGCAGGACGACCGAGGCCCGATCCTGCTGGCGTCAGCGGGGGCTGCGTTCGCGCAGCGCCCGGATGTCCTCGGCCATCCGGAATACCACCACGAATGCCTCAAGCACCAGCCGCCAGAACGCCATCACGATGATGATGAACAGCGGATCCCCGATGACCAGCACCAGGAAGCCAACCAACGGGCTCGCGTCGAAGGCGAGGAGGGTGTAAAAGAGCGCGGCTATCACGACCATGATCAAGATCAGGACATAGAGCACCTTGATGATCTTGGTGGTCACGAAGGACGTGAAGCTGAAGTCGAACAGCGCGCCGAGGAAGCCCCTCGTGTCCGCGGTCTGCGTCGCCCCCATCGGCGACATCCCGGCTGGCGGCGGGCCCATCGGCGGTGGCCCGGCTGGCGGCGGGGCGCCTAGTCCCGGGCCGCCCTGCGCCCGGCCGCCCGGTCCCGGTACGCCCGGTCCCGGTGTGCCCTGCCAGACCGGGGTGGTCGCCATCCCCGGGGCCGCTGCCCCCTGGCCCGGCATGGCCGGGCCAGGTCTGGAGGAACCGGACGTGCCCGCGCCGTAGTACCGCTCGCCGGCGTACTGCTCGCCGGGATCGTAGCCGCCGCGGCTCCAATCATCAGGCCGACCCTGGCTGGATGATTGATCTGTCATTATCCCCCCACAGGGAGTTCGGTCACTCTGGGCCACCCTACCTGCCCCGCTGCCCCGTTGTTCGGCGCTCGGACATCACCGCCGGTTGACCGGGCGGAGGCTTACCCGGCCCGCAGCCGGAGCCCGCGGGGCGTCGGCCGGAACCCAGCCGCCTCCAGAGCCTGCGTCAGCGGCGAGTCGCCGCCAGCCCGCTCGCCGTCGGCGCGTTCCACGGTCAGCCGGCCG
>JBAUAY010001240.1:0-4270 GCA_049676235.1 Streptosporangiaceae bacterium | reverse complement strand
GCTTGGGCCCGCGACACCCCGGCCCGCCGTGCCGGGGCGCGCGATCGCGACCGGGATCAGGCCGGCGGCCAGCGCTGCATCGGCCACTAGCCGCGTGTGCTGAGATTTCTCGCTGGTGAGGTAGTTCAGCCGGTGATAGTCGACCAAGTCCGCGTGGGTGACCACGCCGAGAGCCCGGGCGGTGACCCCCGCCAGGTAGGCCAGGCACTCGGGGTCGGACGGCTCGGCACCGAGCAATTCGTCCGGCACCACCCGCTCGGGCAGGTCGTAGACCCGCCGCCAGCCCGTCCGCCGCACGCAGATGACGTCGCCGGTGTCGAGCAGCCATTCCACCGCGATCTTGACCTCTGACCAGTCCCACCACGGGCCGCCCGCCTTGGCTCCGCCCAGCTGGGTGGCGGTCAGCGGTCCCTCAGCGCGCAGCCGCGCCAGCACCTTGTCGCAGGTCTCGAGGGGGATCTGGTGCCAGCGCCAGCCCCTGGCCCGCAGCGCGCGACGGCGGAAGGCGAAGTACGGCCACTGCTCGATCGGCAGCACGCAGGCCGCGTGCGCCCAGTACTCGAAGGCGGCGGGCTTGGTGGCGTGCCAGTAGGCCTGCTCGATCTGCTGCCTGTCGACCGGACCGAGCCGCGCGTAGGCGACCAGCTCGTGCGAGCGTGCCAGCACGCTGATCGTGTCCAGTTGCACGGCGCCGACCCGGCGGAGCATGGCGGCGACCCCGACCCCAGAACCCCCAGAACCCCTAGAACCCGGGGACCGGCTCCACGAATTCGCGCCCAGGAAGCCCTGGGCGCGCAGTGTCATCCGGCGGACCTCATCGGCGGCGAGTGTTACCTCAGCCGCGGGAACGTCCAGACCCATGACCGATAGCGTAACCGGCGGCTACGACATTTCCGGGCGCTCCCGTAAGGTCAGCGGAGAGGATAAGCGAGAGTGGAAACCCGGCTCGTTCGGGATAAAATCTATTTAGTACCAGTCGTCCATGATGTGCGCGGCCGCTGCCATGATGCCGCCGACGACCACGATCCCGGCGCCGGTCCAGAAAAGCCACCACTTCGGGCTGGGGACCATCGCGACCCCGCCAACGACGAAGCCGACGATGATGACCGAAACCGCCACCCAGGAGGCCGGTCGGCCGTGGTGCGCCTCATGCCCGTACGACCCGCCCGTCTGCGCGTCAAGGCCGTGCGCTCCGGTGTTCCCCGCGGCGTCCGCCACGGTCCCCGATGCCGCCTGCTCGGTCACTCGAAGCTCCTCTCCTCGTTAAGGCTCCTATTATTCTCCCGGAAGTGCGAGACTAAGCACCAGCCGGCCCCTCAAGGCCCGCTCACCGGGGCTGCCGACCCTGCGGGTTCGCTTGCGACTCGGTTTGGTGTCTCATCTCGCCTACGATGACATGTTGAGGCGGTGAACGGGAGCCGGATACGGTCACCGGCCATGATGAGGTCAGACGATCCGCGAGGAGCGCGACGAGAAGTGGCACCCATCCTTGATAGCGTCCTTCGCGCCGGCGAAGGCAGGATCCTGCGCAAGCTGAAGCGGATCAGCGAGCAGATCAACTCTATTGAAGACGACTTCGTCGCGATGAGCGATGCCGAGCTGCGGGCCATGACCGATGAGTTCCGGCAGCGGTACGCGGACGGCGAAACGCTCGACGAGCTGCTGCCCGAAGCCTTCGCCACCGTACGCGAGGCCGCCCAGCGCACCCTCGGCCAGCGGGCCTTCGACGTCCAGCTGATGGGCAGCGCGGCGCTGCACCTGGGCAACATCGCGGAGATGAAGACCGGCGAGGGCAAGACGCTCACCGGTGTGTTCCCGGCCTACCTCAACGCGATCGCCGGGCAGGGCGTCCATGTCGTCACGGTCAACGACTACCTAGCCAAGCGCGACTCCGAGTGGATGGGCCGGGTGCACCACTTCCTCGGGCTCGAGGTGGGCGTGATCCTCGCGGACATGGACCCCCCCACGCGCCGCAAGCAGTACGCCGCCGACATCACCTACGGCACCAACAACGAGTTCGGCTTCGACTACCTGCGTGACAACATGGCCTGGCAGCTCGAGGACTGCGTGCAGCGCGGCCACAACTACGCGATCGTCGACGAAGTGGACTCGATCCTGATCGACGAGGCGCGAACGCCGCTGATCATCAGCGGTCCGGCCGAGCAGAGCCCGCGCTGGTACACCGAGTTCGCCAAGATTGCGCCCCGGCTGCGCCGCGGCGAGGACGGCGAGGGCGACTACGAGGTCGACGAGAAGAAAAAGACCATCGGCATCATGGAATCGGGCGTCGAGAAGGTCGAGGACTGGCTCGGCATCGACAACCTCTACGACCCGGTCAACACGCCGCTGGTCAGCTTCCTGAACAACTCCATCAAGGCCAAGGAGCTGTACAAGAAGGACAAGGACTACGTCGTGATGAACGGCGAGATCCTGATCGTGGACGAGTTCACCGGCCGCATCTTGCACGGCAGGCGCTACAACGAGGGCATGCACCAGGCCATCGAGGCCAAGGAGGGGGTGGCGATCAAGGACGAGAACCAGACCCTCGCCACCATCACCCTGCAGAACTACTTCCGGCTTTACGACAAGCTGTCCGGCATGACCGGTACGGCCATGACCGAGGCCGCCGAGTTCCATCAGATCTACAAGCTCGGTGTGGTCCCGATCCCGACCAATATGCCGATGATCCGCGACGACCAGGCCGACGTTATCTACCAGACAGCCCAGGCCAAGTTCGAGGCATGCGTCGAGGACATCGCTGAGCGAGTCCAGGCCGGGCAGCCGGTCCTGGTCGGCACCACGAGCGTGGAGAAATCCGAGATCCTGTCCCGGATGCTCAAGCGGCGCGGTGTCCCGCACGAGGTACTGAACGCCAAGCACCACGAGCGAGAGGCCACGATCGTCGCTCAGGCCGGGCGGCGCGGCGCGGTCACCGTGGCCACTAACATGGCCGGCCGCGGCACCGACATCATGCTCGGCGGCAACCCCGAGTTCATCGCCGACGCCGAACTGCACCAGCGCGGCCTGTCCCCGGTCGAGACACCGGAAGACTATGAGATGGCCTGGCCGGAGGCGGTGGCGAAGGCCAAGCGCGCGGTGGCCGAGGAACACGAGGAAGTCGTCGCGGCGGGCGGCTTGTACGTGCTCGGCACCGAGCGGCATGAGTCGCGGCGCATCGATAACCAGCTGCGCGGCCGGTCCGGGCGCCAGGGCGATCCGGGCGAGAGCCGCTTCTACCTGTCGCTCGAAGACGACCTGATGCGGATGTTCAACTCCGAGCGGGTCGGGGCCATCATGGAACGGCTGAGTATCCCGCCGGACGTCCCAGTCGAGTCCAAGGTCGTGACCCGCGCCATCAGGTCCGCGCAGACCCAGGTCGAGCAGCAGAACTTCGAGATCCGCAAGGACGTGCTCAAGTACGACGACGTGCTGAACCGCCAGCGCAAGGTCATCTACGGCGAGCGCCGCGAGGTGCTCGAGGGCGCTGACCTGCACGAGCAGATCGGCGAGATGCTCGACGAGGTGACCGCCGGGTACATCGCCGGCGCCACCGGCGAGGGCTATCCGGAGGAGTGGGACCTGGACAAGCTCTGGCAGGCTTTCCGGCAGCTGTACCCGGTCAGCATTTCCGTTGACGACGTCATCGAGGACGCGGGCGGCGACCGGGCCGGGCTCACCAGCGAGTTCATCACCGAGGCGGTGATCGCCGACGCGCAGGGCGCGTACGAGCGGCGTGAGCAGGAGTTCGGTTCGGAAGTCATGCGTGAGGTCGAACGCCGGGTGGTGCTGTCCGTGCTCGACCGGAAGTGGCGCGAGCACCTGTACGAGATGGATTACCTGCGCGAGGGCATCGGCCTGCGCGGCTACGGCCAGCGCGACCCGCTGATTGAGTATCAGCGCGAGGGCTACGACATGTTCGGCGCCATGATGGACGGGATCAAGGAAGAATCCGTCGGGCTCCTGTTCAACCTGGAGATCCAGGTCCAGGAGAACCCGATCGTCGAGGAGAACGCCGCGGCCGGTGGCGTGTCGCCCGGCGCTCCGGCCGGCCCAGTTCCTGGTGGTGCTGCGCCTGGTGGTGCTGCTCCCGGTGGTGCCGCGCCTGGTGGTGCCATCTCCGGTGGCTCCGCACCCGGCGACGTCGCTCCCGATGGAACTGGGTCTGGTCTCGGTGCCGTCCCTGGCGGTACCAGCCAGGCGAGTCGCCGTGGGGTACCTGCGCAGGGCGGCCCCGGGGCACACGCCCCGGGCACCGCGGCCGGGGCCGACG
>JBAUAY010001239.1:0-3218 GCA_049676235.1 Streptosporangiaceae bacterium | reverse complement strand
TTTATCACTGCGCGAACAAGCATCAGACCCTCGTGCCGTTCATCTGGACCGTGACGCCGCCCCCGCAGTGGGAATGCCGGATCTGCTCGCAGCCCGCCGGGACCGACCCGCTCAACCCGCCCCGGCGGGTCGCGAGGTATATGGGCGAGAAGACTCACCTGGGGCGCGTCCGCGACCGGAGGACCCAGGCCGAAGGCGACCGGCTGATGGCCGAATCACTTGCCCGGCGCGAGCATCCCGAAGAGTTCAACGTCTGGGTCGGACCCGCAGGCGGAAGGACTGATCCTGGCCGCCGAACCTAGCTACGAGGCGGCCACGGCGACATCCCTCCGAGCGGCGGAGGTGCCGGACGCTGTCCCGGCAGATTCTCCTCCTCGCGGTGGCACCGAAGCGTCCCGCGCCGGGGAATGCGGAACCTAGCGGCCCCGGGTGCCTGCAGCCGGCACGACGCGCACTCCTGCTGGCGATGCCGGCCGGTCAGGAGAGCCGGCCGGCGACGGGCACTGCCGTGTCCAGGGGTGCGCCGAACCAGCGGGAGAGCGCTTCTCGTAGCGCCGGCACGCCGGAATCGGCGGGCTCGCCGGCCGTCGCGGCCCAGGCGATGTAGGCGTCCGGGCGGATCAGCAGGGCGTCGGCGGGCCGGTCAACGGTCATGGCGGTACGGATATCGACGCGGCCCTCCCAGGTGCGGGCGGCTTCGAGCAGGTCGGTGCGGCCGGCCAGGTCGAGGAAGACCGGCCGCGCGGCGCGCATGAGCTCCGCGACGCTGGTGGCGCTCCCGTCCTCGGTGCGCAGGAGCAGGTCGGGGGCGAACGCGCCGGCCAGGGGGTGGCTGCCGGGGTTGGGCAGCGGATAGCGGAAGTCCGAGCCGGCTATCAGCTCCCCGACGTGACGCAGCGGCTGCTCATAGGCCATCAGCTCCAGGAAGAGGTGCCGCAGCGCGTCGGCGGCCGGGTCCTGCCCGCGCCGCAGCGCCACCTGCGCCTGGGTCTGCAGCATCCCGCGCGCCCCGGCGAAGTGGCGCTCGTCGTGGTAAGTGCCGAGCAGGCCCGGCGGCGCCCAGCCGTGGACGCCGGCGGCCAGCTTCCAGGCCAGGTTGACCGCGTCCATCATGCCGGTGTTGATGCCGATCCCGGTGGCCGGGAACTGGTGCGCCGCATCGCCAGCGACCAGGATCCGCCCATCACGGTAACGCTCCGCCTGCCGCGCCTCGAACCCGTAGCGTGACAGCCGGGTCACCTCGGCCAGCGGAAGCTCCGCCCCGAGCACCCGGCGGATACTGCCCTGAAACTCAGCCAGGCTCATCGGCGCGTCGTCATCGACCGCGGTGGTCTCGTCCTCGGTGGTCTGGATCATCACGCGCCCGGCGGTCACCCCGAACGCGAACACGCCGCGGCTGGTCCGGGTGAAGCCGCGGCGGACCGTGCCCAGCCCGGGAACGTCGATGTCACCGTTGCCGAGCACCGTCACATCACCGGCCAGGGTGCCCTGGCCCAGCCGGTGGACCTCCGGATAGGTGGTGCCGGGGAACGCGATGCCGGCCAGGTCGCGGACCCGGCTGCGCGCCCCGTCGCAGCCCACCAGGTAGCGGGCGCTGACCCGGTAGATCCCGTCCGGGCCGCGCACGTCGGCGGCTGCCGCGGCGTCGTCCTGGCTGACCGCGACGACCTCGTGGCCGCGGCGAACCTCGGCGCCGAGCACGGCGGCGTGCTCACCCAGCACGCGCTCCAGCCGCGGCTGCGGAAGACCCAGCGCCCACATCGGCGGATCCGCCAGACGCGAGAAGTCCAGGTGCACCTCGCCGAACGGCAGCCGGGGAGCCCGCTGGACGGCACCGGTCCCGGCCGCTACAACCCGGTCCAGCAGGCCCCGGTAGCGCAGCAGCTCCGCGATCTGCCCGCCGAAGCCGTTGGCCCTCGGAATCTCCCGGAGCTGCTGCCTCCGCTCCAGCACCAGCGCCCGCACCCCGGCCAGGCGCAGCTCGGCGGCCAGCATCAGGCCGGTCGGGCCGGCGCCCACGATGACGACGTCGGCGTTCATCACTGTCCGCTCCCCCCGCAGTCCTTCGTCGCGGGCGACTTCCCCAGCGGGAACCACCCGCCTGGCCGAGGTCCGGCGTCCCGGCGCGACCCGCACGCCGACAACAGCACACGCATTTCGCTACTCCCATTTCCGCAGGTTCCGGTCACGGCCGGTGACTCTACGGCACGACCCGGGTCTTGCCGCAAGCCCCGGGGTGAGCTATAAGTTGAAAGTGGAGAGGAGTGAGTGCTCCCCTTTCCCTGATCGCGGGGTAAGTGAGATGGCTTGCCCCACCCTCTCGCCTTCTTCGGCGAGGCCGATCCCACGGCGGCGAACGCTCCGCCGCACATCGTCAAGTAGCTAGCAACGGTCCCGCCAGCGCGCACCCGGGCACGACGACCGCAGCGAATATCCCGGAACCGTAACCCGCGCTACACCCAGCTCGGCATGCTCGTCATGATGCGGGTTCCCGTCAAACAGGTCTATTTGTCCGAACGAACGGTGGTTCCGGCCCCTCCCCCGCTCCGCGCCGCGCCGCGATAACGCCTCTATCTCGCACCAGACAACCTTGCCCGCAGGGTCCCGGGTGGGATACCAATCCCAGTGCGCGCTCAGCGCCGCCACGAGGAACAGCCCGCGTCCTCCCTCTTCCTGAGGGTCGGGTGTTCCGTGTTCGCCGAGGTCTTTCGGTGCTGGCGCCCGCGGGTCGGCGTCCCACACTTCGATGAGGACTCGGGCGCTGTCGCCCGACAACCGCAGGCGGACCGCCGCCTCGTCGCGTCCCGCCGTTTCCGGGGCCTACGATTCGCCGGACGGTCCCGGCCCGGATGGCCCGCCGCCCCCGCGGCGCCGGCGCCGGCGCCAGATCGTCACCGCTAGAGCGACCACCACCACAGGGACGGCGATGTCCCACGGGGCCGTGGAGTGGACTGCCGCCCCGGCGACGGCTGGCGCGGCTAGGCCGCTCCAGGCACCCGCCGTTACGTGCCTGGGGTCCATGGCTTTTTTCAGGCTCACGTCAGGTCCTTTCCGGCGAGGGTGATGCGGGCCGTATCGCCATCCCGGCGATCTTTCCGTCATCGCTGAACCGTACGATCCCCTTCGCGTCGCCTGCCTCGAAGTGCAGCGGGACATCGACCACGGTGTCGTCGGCCACCCGGCGGGCGAACGGCTCGCCGGTGCGCTCCAGGCGGCCG
>JBAUAY010001238.1:0-3628 GCA_049676235.1 Streptosporangiaceae bacterium | reverse complement strand
CGGGGACCTGGTGCTGCCCGCGTTGGCGGCCCTGGACCGCGGCGGCACCCTGGCCATCGCGGGCATTCACCTGACCGACATCCCGCCGCTCAACTACGAGCGGCACCTGTTCCAGGAGCGCCAGCTGCGCAGCGTCACCTCTAACACCAGGGCGGACGCCAGGGAGTTCCTCGGCTTCGCGGCGGAGCACAGGCTGGCCGTCACCGTCCACCCGTATCCGCTTGACGCCGCCGACCAGGCCCTGCGGGACCTGAAGGCCGGCGCCTTCGATGGCGCCGCCGTGCTGATCCCATAGCATTTCCTGACCACAGGCCGACGGTGTCCTGTCCGATGGCCGGACGGGCTGCCCGCCGATCAGCGGGCTCCGAATAGCGGGCATACTGGGCATCACAAGGAGCTGCCATGAGTAAGCAAGCTACGCCGCCGCCGCCCGGCGACAAGCCCAAGGCGTCCGCGCCGCCTCCGCCGCCGACGTGGCGGAACTGGCTGTGGCCGATCATGATCGTCGTCATCTTCGCGCTGTTCTTTCTCCTGCCCACGCGCTCGACCTCGACCAGCCTGACCTACTCCCAGTTCCTGACCGACGTGTCGGCGCACCAGGTAAAGACGATCCAGCTCGCCAGCACGGACGGCGGCACCAGCAGCGGCACGCTGACCGACGGGAAGAACTACACCGTGGTCATCCCGCCGCAGGCCGGGTCGGACCTGCTGACCACGCTGCAGAAGGACAACGTAGAGATCTCCTCCGCCCCGTCGGGGAACGGCTTCGGCACCGAGGTGCTCATCTACCTGATCACCTTCGGGCTGCCGATCGTGTTCTTCATCTGGCTCTTCCGCCGGATCTCCAAGGGCGCGACGGGCGGGCTGCAGGGCATCATGGGCGTGGGCAAGTCCCGGGCCAAGGTGTTCGACGAGGAGCAGCCGTCCACCACATTCGCCGACGTGGCCGGCTACGAGGGCGCCAAGTCCGAGATCGCCGAGGTGGTGGACTTCCTCAAGAAGCCGGAACGCTACAGCCGGGTCGGCGCTTTGGTGCCCCGCGGCGTCCTCATGGTCGGGCCGCCCGGCACCGGCAAGACGCTGCTGGCCCGTGCGGTGGCCGGCGAGGCGCACGTGCCGTTCTTCTCCGTGAGCGGGTCCAGCTTCGTGGAGCTGTTCGTCGGGGTCGGCGCGTCCCGGGTCCGCGACCTGTTCGCCGAGGCGCGCAAGCGCGCGCCCGCCATCATCTTCATCGACGAGATCGACGCCATCGGCCAGCGCCGCGCGGGCGGCGGGGGCGGGTACGTCGCCAACGACGAACGGGAGCAGACGCTCAACCAGCTGCTGGCCGAGATGGACGGCTTCGAGCCGGCGTCGGGCATCGTGGTGCTCGCGGCGACGAACCGGCCGGAGATCCTCGACCCGGCCCTGCTCCGTCCCGGCCGGTTCGACCGGCAGGTGACGATCCCGCTGCCGAACGTCAACGAGCGGGCCGCGATCCTGGCCGTGCACTGCCGTGGCAAGAAGCTGGCCGGCGACGTGGACCTGAACGCCATCGCCCGCGGCACCCCGGGCTTTTCCGGCGCCGACCTGGCCAACCTGGTCAACGAGGCGGCCATCGCCGCGGTGCGCGAGGGCCGTGACGTGCTGACCGCCGGCGACTTCGACGCGGCCAGGGACCGGATCATCCTGGGCCGCCGGGAAGGCTCCAACGTGCTGCTGCCCGAGGAGAAGCACGCCGTGGCCGTGCACGAGTCCGGGCACGCCCTGGTGGCCGCGCTGTCCGAGCACGCCGACCCGGTGGCCAAGGTGACGATCCTGCCCGCGGGCCAGACGCTCGGGGTGACCGAGCAGCTGCCGCTGGTCGAACGGCATATGTACGGCGAGGACTACCTGCACGATTCGCTCGCGGTGCGGCTCGGCGGCCGGGCCGCCGAGCTCGTGGTGATCGGCCAGGGGTCCACCGGGGCCGCCAACGACCTGGCCGGGGCGACCGACCTGGCCACCAAGATGGTCAGGGAGTTCGGCCTGTCCAAGACGCTCGGCCCGATCGGGTACCCCGAAGGCGGGTCGGTCTTCCTCGGCGGCGGCGGGCCCGGCGTGTCCAGCCGCCCGTTCGCCGAGGCCACCCAGGCGGAAATCGACCGCGAGGTGTCCCGGCTGCTGCGCGAGGCCGAGGAACGGGCGATCGAGCTGCTCAAGGAGCATCGTCCCCAGCTCGATTCGCTGGTCAGCCTGCTGCTGGAGATGGAAACCGTGGACGGAGCCGACGTGTACCGGCTGGCCGGCCTGCCCGATCGGGGGGCTACGTCACCGCCGATGCCCCCGATCACGGTGGCGCCCCGGGCGGCGGCCTCCGACGCCGGCACCGTCTCCCGCGCCGTCGGCCGTCCCGACGTCGGTAACGGCTAACGGGGCCGAACGGGCCGTGGTGCGAGCCCTCGAGCCGGTTCACGTCACCGGCTCGAGGCGCCCGCCCGTGAGCCTTCCGGTCGCCGGTCATGGTCCGGGCCCGGTGTAATCTCGGCCTATGGCAATGGCGATGCCGACGTACCTTCCCAGCCCGCCGATCAACAGCTTTCACATCGGCCCGCTGGTCATTCACTTCTATGCCCTGATGTACCTGGTCGGCATCGCCGCGGCGATCATCATCACCCGGCGGCGGTGGCGCGCCGTCGGCGGCGACCCCGACCTGGTCGGCGACATCGCGCTGTGGGGCGTCCCGGCCGGGATCATCGGCGGCCGGATCTACTTCGACATCACCACGCCGATGGACGTCCCGCACGCGTGGTACGGCGTGTTCGCGGTGTGGGACGGCGGGCTTGGCATCTGGGGCGGGATCTTCCTCGCCGCCGTGGTCAGCATCTGGCGGCTCCGCAAGCACGGCGTGAACCCGGCCCTGTTCATGGACGCGGTGGCCCCCGCGCTGCTGGTGGCCCAGGGCATCGGGCGGATCGGGAACTACTTCAACAAGGAGCTTTTCGGTCGGCCGACGTCGCTGCCCTGGGGGCTGGAGATCCCCTACCAGTACCGCGTGTCCGGCGGGATCCCCGCCGCCGACCTGCACTTCGCGACCTTCCAGCCGACCTTCCTTTACGAGCTGATCTTCGACTTCGCCTGGGCGGCCGCGCTCGTCTGGCTCGGCCACCACCGCAAGATCAAGCCGCCCGGCCTGTTCGCGCTGTACGTCTTCGGCTATTCGGCGTACCGCATCTTCGAGGAATCGCTGCGGATCGACTCCTCGGTGTACATCTTCGGCCTGCGCCTCAACCTGTACATCGCCTCCGTGCTGGCGGTGATCGGCGCGGTCTGGTTCTACCGCAGCCAGCGCCGGCCCGATCCCGTCGCTCCCGCCGATGCCGTCGCGGCACCGCCGGGTGATGCCGCGCCGCCGGGTGATGCCGGGCCGGCCGAGGACGCCGAGCCCGGGAGTTCCCCAGACGACTCCTCAGCCGAGGATGGCCCCCGGGAAGCCAGGAACTCCGAACAGGCCACCTCCGAGCCGTGACTGGCGCGGAGGACCCTGCTCGCCCTCGGCTCAGCGGATGGGCAGGCGGACCCGCAGCACCGTGTTCCCCGGCTGGGAGTCGATGGTGATGAGCCCGCCGTGCCGCTCCACGACGGTGCGCCGCGCGATGTCCAGGCCGAG
>JBAUAY010001237.1:0-4038 GCA_049676235.1 Streptosporangiaceae bacterium | reverse complement strand
CCTGATAGCCTTCGACCCCGACGAGACCTACGTCGTGGACGCCGCCCGACTGCATCACCGGCACCAGGTCACGCCGTACGCCGGGCGGACGCTGACCGGGCGCGTGAGGCAGACGTGGCTGCGCGGTACCGCGCTGCTTGAAGGTAAGGGTGAAGCGGCAGTTGGGCGACTGCTAAAACGGGGATGAACCGTATATGGATGAGCAGCTTCTTCCCGACTTGCTCCGGCTGCGCGGGTCCGTGGTGGCGGCCAGCGATGAGTTCTTCGCCGCGAAAGAGAACCTGATCAAGCCGACCGCGCCGGTCTTCACGCCGGATGCGTACGGTGCCAAGGGACAGGTGTACGACGGGTGGGAGACCAGACGTCGGCGCGGGCCCGGCGGGACACTACCGGAGCGCACCGCCCGCGACTGGGTGATCGTCCGGCTCGGCGTGCCGGGCGTGGTGCGCTCCATCGTGGTGGACACCGCGTTCTTCACCGGCAACTACCCGCAGGCGTGTTCGGCGGACGCATGCTCGGTAAGCGGGTATCCGTCGTTCGAGGAGATCACGGGGGACCCCGAGGCCGCGGCCTGGCAGGAGATCGTGCCGCGCGTCCTGGTGACCGGCGACGCCCGGCACACGTTCAAGGTGAACTCCGGGCGCAGGTTCACCCATGTCCGGCTGAACATCTTTCCCGACGGCGGCGTGGCCCGGCTGCATGTGCACGGCGAGGTGGTGCCGGATCTGGCCCTGCTCGAGGGCCTGACCTTTGACCTCGCGGCGCTGGAGAACGGCGCGGACGTGGCGGCCAGCAGTGACCAGAACTCCTACTCCGCGCCGCGCAACGTCATCTCCCCCGGCCTGTCCCGGGTGATGGGCGAGGGCTGGGAGACCCGGAGACGCAGAAGGCCCGGCCACGAGTGGCTGGTCATCCGGCTGGCCGGACGGGGCGTCATCGACCTCGCGGAGATCGACACGTCCTGGTATCGGGGCAACCAGCCGGACACCGCCTCGTTGCAGGCGCTGGACGCCACCACCGGCGGTTCGCTCAGCGATAAATCCGCGTGGCGTGATCTGCTGCCGCCGGTCCGGCTGCTGCCGGACACCCCGCACCGGTTCCGGGTGACCGGCAGGCCGGCCACTCACGTGCGGCTGAACATCTTTCCTGACGGCGGCGTGGCCCGGCTTCGGCTGTACGGATCGCTGACCGACGACGGCCTCGCGGCCGCGCGCCGCCGCTGGGATGAAACGACCTGACACTTAACCGGTGAGGAGAATGCCCCGGCGGGATGTCACCGCTTGGTGCCGACGACGAGGTCCTGGCCGTGGGGCGCGGTGGCCAGCGTGGCGGGCTGGCCACTCCACTGCCCAAGGTAAAAGCCGCTCACGTCCAAGCCGTTGCTGGCGTACAGGTCCCTTACGTACTTCTCCTCATATCCGACGGCCAGTTCAGGGCAGGACATGCCCTCCTTGAACAGCCACTGCGGGCCCTCCTGGTAGGCGAAGTTATAGATGCCGTTCGCGTCCTGCATCGACTTGGTGGTCTCATCGTTAATGATTATGAACGTGGCCGCCACTCGGCCGCCCGGCCGGAGGACCCGGCTGATCTCGGTGACGTAGCGTTCCACGTCGGCGGTGAGCATGTGGGTGAAGACCGAGAACAGGCATACCACGTCGAAGCTGGCGTCGTCGTAAGGCAACACGTACTCCGCGGCTTTGACGGTCCCGCCCGGGTTGTATTCGGCGTTGAAGATATTGGCGTGGGTAAAGCGGAAATTCGGATGCCCGGGCGTGATCCTGGTCGAGCACCAGCGTACGCCGCGCTCAACGATTTCGAGCCCGTCATATGAGCCGGGCGAGGTGATCAGCTTGGTCAGCGGAACGGCGAGCCGACCGATCCCCGAGCCGATATCGAGCATGTTGCTGTCCGCCTGCAAGCCCGCGTAGCTGACCAGCACCTCGACGAGGGCCTGGCCGCTCCCAACGTAGTCGTAACCTGCGTAGCCGGTAAAGCGCTCGGCGTAGGGTGGCACCATGGCGTCGTGGTCACCCCGGAACCGCTCCATTAGGTCCACGGGTGCAAAGTACGCGCGGCGCAGTGCCCAGCGAAGCTGGCGCGGCATGGCGGGCAGCAAAGTACTGGTAAAGAAACGCTGTTGTAGTAGCCAACCCTGCAGGTCGAGGAACGACCGCTGAACCCGCGACGACTCCCCGTGATTACTCACAGTCTCCGATTTAACCACCGGCTCAACCCCCACGATCTCTCGTCAACAAGGACAATACACTAGCCTATTAGGACGCCTTGTTTATTCGCCTCAGGCAAACATCGCGAGGTGAGTTTTACGAGATAGGCTTCCACCCGCCGTCGGCGTGTTTCTTTGAGCCACCGGAAGAGGCTGTGGGGCTTGATCGCCAGGTTCCGCGCCCGACCTATGCAGGATTGCGACGCGGAACCGGGCCTGCGCGGGCCGGTGCCACGGCCCGCGGTATGGGGCCGCGCTAGTCGGCCAGCCGGAACGCGAGCTGGGTCTGCCATTTGCTTATGTCGGGCTCCTGGCCGGGGTCAGTCAGGTAGATCTCCAGCCGGCAGCCCCACCGCTCGCCGCGGTCGGCTGGTGACATGTCCCATCTCAGGCCCTGCCCGCCCGCCCAGTCCAGCAACGCTTTGGTGACCTCCGCGAGTTCGCCGGGGTGGCCGACGTGAGTGAGGGTCGCATAGCGCCCGGCCGGGAGCACCCCGGACACCACGTGGTCATCACCGTCCACCGCCGCCGCGACCGGCACGCCTGCTTCGACCTCGAGCTCTCGTTCCATGTCGATGACGTTGTACTTGAAGAACGGCGTCCCCGCGGGCACCAGGCCGCGGGCACCCAGCCAGCCGAATACCTCGCCGAGCCGGCCGCCGAGCCCGGCGAGCTCAGCCATCGTCACCCGCGTCCTGATCGCCGCATATGGCTGCTCCGCGCGGGTCACGATTTCCGCTGCTGCTGGCATCTGCTCATCCTCCAGTCGCATCGATTGGCTGCTGCAATTCAGTAATCCACTGATCAGGGTCAGCGGACCATTCGAGGGTGACCTCGCGGGCATAGCCGACGGAGCGGTACCCGTTAGCGTCGATCCACCGCGCCAGCGCCTGGCCGGTGGACAGGACGTCGTCCATTGACCCGTGGTGAATGATGGCCGCCGCGCTTTCCACGTCCGCCAGATCCACGACGCCGAAAGCCGTGATCCCCGTCATCCTCCACGACTACGGGGACGGCGGCGTGCACCACGATGGCGCCGTCGCCAGCCGACGTATCCTCGTAATACGCGACGGCCGGACCCGCCGCCATGACCCCGGCACTGGCCATCCGTCGCCATAGGTCGCAGTACAGCGGCTGGATGACCGGCGTGATGGCCTCCGGCTCATACCCTGCGGCCTCGCCGGTCAGCTCGGCGACCCGGACCGGCGTGAGGCGCTTGATGACGACCCCGTCGGCCGGCGCCCGGGCCTCGTCCTCGATCGTCAGCAACCGCGCCTCAACCCGGGTGAGCCGGGCCGTCTCGGCCTCGATCTGGGCGTGGATCTCGGCCCGGCGCAACTTGAGCATCCCGCGAAGTTCGGCCGCGGTTACCTTCTCCTCAAGGATCGCCTGCACCTGCTGCAAGGTGAAGCCGAGGTCCTTCAGCGCGATGACGCGGTTCAGTTCGGCGAGTTGGCTCACCTGATAGAAGCGGTAGCCGCTGGCCGGATCGACGCAGGCAGGCCGGAGCAGCCCGATCGCGTCGTAGTGCCGGAGCATCCGGACCGAGACGCGGCCGTGCCGCGCGAACTCCCCGATACTGAACATGACGTGTTCCGGTCTACAGCCTCACATGGTGTCAGGGTCAACCCCTCGCCATGATCAGCTTCGTCGTACCCGCGCCGATGGCAGGGTCTAAGCGGTTCAGGCTTGCACGCCGGTCGCCGATGCGCCGCGAGTGACCCGGTCGTATTCGGCCAGGGCCGCGGTCACGGCCTCGTCCTCGCCCGGCAGGGTCTGCGCGCGGTCGGCGGCCGCCTGGCGCAGCCGGGCGG
>JBAUAY010001236.1:0-9506 GCA_049676235.1 Streptosporangiaceae bacterium | reverse complement strand
GGTCCGGGGCGGTGACGGTCGAGGTCGGCGGCGAGGTCACCGGCGAGCTGGCCCGGCCGTGGCAGCCCATGATCGGCTCGGAGCACCTGAGCTACCTGATGCGCCGGGACCGGACCGGCGGCCGGGTGATCGGTACCGAACTGCGCGAGGCGCTGCGGATCGCCCGGGACGAGCTCGGCGTGCGGGCCGTCCGCGCGCACGGCATCTTGTGCGACGACCTCGGGGTCTACCGGGAGGGCCGGGCGCCGGACTTCGGCGGCATCGACCGGGTGTACGACGACCTGATGGCCCTGGGGCTGCGGCCGATGGTCGGGCTGTCGTTCATGCCCCGCGACCTGGCTCGCGACCCGGGCCAGACGGTCTTCAGCTACCAGGCTGTCATCTCGCCGCCGAAGGACTGGGACCGCTGGGGCGACCTGGTCGGCAACCTAGCCGCCCACCTGGTCCAGCGCTACGGCGCCGCCGAGGTGGCCGGCCACTGGGCGTTCGAGGTATGGAACGAGCCGAACCTCGACGTGTTCTGGTCCGGCACCCAGCAGGAGTACTTCCGGCTGTACGACGTGTCCGCACGCGCGATCAAGTCCGTGCACCCCGGGCTGCGGGTCGGCGGGCCCGCGTCGGCGGCGGCCGGCTGGACCCGCGAGCTGCTGGCCCACCTGGACACCTCGGGCGCGCCGCTGGATTTCCTGTCCTCGCACGTCTACGGCAATGTGCCGCTCGACCTGCGGACCGGACAGGTCCCGCTTTGGTGGACCGAGTGGGGCGTGACCCCGACCCACTTCAACCGGGCCGGCGACACCGTCTTCGCCGCCGCGTTCCTGCTCCGCGGCATGGCGTCGGCGCTGGGCCGGGCCGGGGCGCTGTCGCACTGGGTCGCCTCCGACCATTTCGAAGAGCTGGGCGCGCCGCCGGAGCTGTTCCACGGGGGGTTCGGGCTGCTATCGGTGGGGAACCTGCGCAAGCCGAGGTACTGGGCGCTGGCGCTGCTCGCCGGGATGGGACGGCACCGGCTGGGCGTCGAGGTGAGCGGCGACGGGGCCGGCGGGCTGGTCGAGGCGCTGGCCGCGCGGCATGACGACGGGCGCACCGGGATCCTGGTCTGGAACGGCACCCTGGACCAGAGCAAGATCGCCGGGGATGCCGGGCTCGATCGCGAGGTGAGGCTGCGGGTGCGCGTCTTGCCGGGCACGTCATACACCGCCCGGCACTACCGCATCGACGCGGATCACTCCAACATCGTCACAGCCTGGGAGAAGCTGCGGGACGGTGCGGGCGGGCCGGACCGGGCGGCCTGGCCGCGGGACGGGCAATGGCGGACGCTGCGGGAGATGAACGCGCTCGACGAGCTGGAGCCGCCGGCCCGGGTCACCGCCGGGAACGGGCTACTCGAGCTGGCCTTCGGGTTGCCGATGCCGGGCGTCTCTTACCTCGAGCTCGCCCCTTGAATCCCTTGAACCTCCTGAAGTCCCGGAGCAGGTCAGCTCATCATCGCGGGCGCAGCGTGCAAGCCCGGGGCCAGCCAGGGCAACCAGATCGTGGCGACCGCGAGGGCCAGCGCGGCCGTGCCCGCGAGCCGGCCGGCCGCCGGGCCCCAGCTCCAGGCCTTCTCGATCAGCACCAGGGCCGCCAGCCCGACCATCGCGGCCACGTTCATCACGCCGACCGCGACGAGGATGACCATTAGCGCCCAGCAGCAGCCCAGGCAGTACCCGCCGTGATGGACGCCGACTCGCAGGTCGCGGGACCTGCCCCGGTACGAGCCGTAGTGCAGGAGCAGCCCGAGCGGGGACCGGCAATGGGCCAGGCAGCGGTCTTTGAGACGGCTCAGCTGGTACGCCCCGCACGCCGCGAACACGGCTACGGCCGCGATATGCGCCGCGCCGGGATGCCGGCCGACCAGCCAGCCCGCGAGCCAGGCCAGCCCGAAGGCGGGCAGTCCGGCGGCGGCCCAGACGCCGAGGTAACCAGCCACCAGTCCGGCGGTTCGCGCGACCCGGCGGCGCGGGATGGTCCTGGCGTACAGCGTGGCCACCGGGGTCACCGAGGGCAGCATCATCGCGGCCATCATTAGCGTCCACACGGGCACGAACGCGACCAGGCCCAGCCCCATCGTGCCGGTCATCCCGGTCATCCCGCGGGCGACGGCGACGGTCGCGGCCCAGGCGCCGGCCGCCGCGATCAACACCAGCGCGCCCTCCCAGCGGCCCACGCCTGGCCGGGCCAGCGGCGCGGAGCTGTTCACCCGGACCAGGAGAACGGCGCGGAGAAGCCGCTCTGCCCTTCGCGCCCCCAGTCGATCCCGAACGTCGACAGGTGCGCCGCGGTGGCCGGGGCCACGGTCAGGGTGGTATTCGACGGATGGAACACGTTCGTCAGCCGGACCGGGTCCTGACCTTCCAGGGCGACAAAGTCCTTGACGCCGACGTCGATGGCGTCGCCGATCCTGACGTGGTGGCCGTGGTCGTCCTCACTGTAGGTGATGCGCGCCTTCTCCACGCCGAGCATCTCGCCGATCAGCGGGCCGAGCATGGCCGGCGGCCCGCCCGCCTGCCCCGACAGGACCGTGCCGAGTTGCGCGGCCTGGCTATCGGACGCGGCCTCGTCGAGGAAGACACCCACCCGCCAGTTGCCCTCGGCCATCACCGGCGGGGTATCCAGGAACAAGGCGAAGTTCAGGCCGCCGACGTCGACGCCGTCGATCTCCCCGGAGTCGACGTGATAGGCCAGCAGCGCACGGCACCGGTCAAGCGTGGCCTTCGCCGTCAGCGCCGACCAGGTGCACGGGCAGATCGCATCGCAGGAGCACGACTCGAAATATTTCCCTTCCAACCGCCATGCCATGGTCCCTCCCTGCTAGCGCCGCTGCTGCCATAAGGCTGCCCCTCGGCGTGACCGGCGTCAAGGACCAGCGCGACGGCGCACATTGAACCGGCGGCCGCCGGCCACGTGGCTAGTAAGTTAGGGCCGCTCCGGAGGCTGCAGCACGCAGAACTCGTTGCCGTCGGGATCGGTCAGGACATGCCAGCACCAGTCGTCTTCCAGGACCGGTTGCCTGGTCAGCAGCGTCGCGCCGAGATCCAGGACGCGCGCGACCTCGGCCTCTAGGTCCGGGGTGCGCAGGTCCAGATGGAGCCGGTTCTTCTGACGCTTGACGTCGGGCACCCGCTGCAGCAACACGTCGATCCCGACGCCGCTCACCGGCGTAAGGCTGCGATACGGGCCACTGGTGACGCGGCCGGCCTCGTAGCCGAGCACGGCGGCCCAGAACCGTGCCGAACGGTCCAGGTCCGAGCAGTCGATGACGATGACCAGTTCGCCGTTCGGATAGGACTGGGGCATGACGTGCTCCTTCGGGGCTGATACCAGCCTGGGCCGCTAAGATCCGAACGGGCGCGCGGTGGGTCCCGGCGATTGTCTATTATTTCGATGTGAATAACGGTAAAGGAGATCTCCTGATGCTGCTCCCCTCGCCCGCTCACGGCGTCGTCGCCGCCCAACCGCCCGGCACCGGGCCAGGGTACTGGTCGGGGGCACCGTGCGCGGTCGCGGGTGACGGCGAGATTTTTCTTGCCTACCGGCTCAGGCGGCCCATCGGCCAGGGCCGCGGCTACGCGGTGGCGGTGGCCCGCTCGGTCGACGGCGAGCGATTCGACACCCTGTTGACCATCGGCAAGCAGGGCATGGCCACCGAATCGCTAGAGCGGCCCGCCCTGGTCCGCACGCCAGCGGGACGCTGGCGGCTGTACCTGAGCTGCGCGACCACGGGCACCAAGCACTGGCGGGTGGAGATGACCGAGGCAGCCCACCCGGCCGAGTTCGACATCCGGGACCGGCAGACCGTGCTGCCCGGCGATGCGAAGACCGCCGTGAAGGACCCGGTGATCGTGTACCACCGCGGCCAGTGGCACCTGTGGGCGTCGTGCCACCCGCTAGATGACCCGCTGCAGACGGACCAGATGACCACCGAGTACGCGACCAGCGCCGACGGCCTGGCCTGGACATGGCACGGTACCGCCCTGAGCGGGACGCCTGGGCGGTGGGATGCCCGTGGCACGCGGGTCACCGCGGTGCGCTTCGACGGGGACACGGTCACGGCTTACTACGACGGGCGGGCGAGCGCCGCGGAGAACTACGAGGAGCGGACCGGGGTCGCGACCGGCGCCGACGCGGCGGCGCTGACCCCGATCAGCGCCGAGCCGCTGGCCTCCTCGCCGTACCAGGGCGGCGGCCTGCGGTACCTGGACATCGTGCCGCTGCCCGACGGCCGGCACCGGCTCTACTACGAGATGACCAGGCCGGACGGATCACATGCGCTCCTTACAGAACTCCGCTAGGGGCGCCGGGCCGACCGTTCCTGGCCTGGCCCTGGCCGACCGGCCTGGCGCCGACCATGCCGCCGGACCGTTCCCTGGGCATGATCCAGTCCTGGAAGCTCTCGCCCAGGACGTTCTCGAGGAGCTTGATATCGGGTTCGAACCTCGGGATGAGCTCCTGGCGCTGCTCCCAGCTCAGCGGCCGGCGCTCGCGGCTGTGCCGCTGCAGGAACCGCTCGAGCGGGCCGGTCAGGGTGGCCGCGGTCAGGCCGGGCATCACGCTGCCGACCGCGCTACCCGCGCGCTGGGCCAGCGCCACCGCTCGGTGTGCCATCGTCGGCTCCGGGTGGGAGGTGACGTTCTGCCGAGGTATCTCGGTCAGTATCCCCGGCTCGACCCCGAGGAAGGAGCAGATCAGGTCCAGGGTCTGCGCCGGTTCGTCGACCATCAACCGGTAGCGCAGCACGAGAACCTGCTCGCGCGGGAAGAGCGTGAACAGGTCCTCGAGTTGCTCGCCGTACCGGCCGAGCCCGGTGTAGTGCCAGAAGCTAGCCCAGCCGGCCGCGATCCGGCGCTCCTCCTCGCCGCACGCCCGGATGAAGTCACCGACGGGCTCCAGGCCCGCCGACCACAGGTGAGTCCAGTTGGAGTGCGCCCGCTCCACCGGATCGCGCACGATCACGATCAGCTTGGCGTCAGGCAGCGCCTCGCGGATCCGGCGCACGGCGGTCCGGTCGTACAGGTAGAGCGGCGTCGACTCGCCGCATAGCGTGCCGGGCGGGGCCGGGTCGAACAGCGCCTCGTACTCCGGCCTGCGCCAGACGTGCTCCCGGTACGTCAGGACGTCCCCCGGGCCGCCCTTGGTGGGCGGCGGGCCGTCGGAGAGGAAGAACTTCGGCTCCTTGACCGCCGACATGTAGAGCCCAGGGTGCCGGGCCAGCGCGACGTGCAGGGCCGTGGTGCCCGCCTTCGGGGCACCGATCACCAGGAAGTCGGGCATGGGCACCGGGGCCTCCAGGAAAGACAATTCTAGACCTAACAATTTCGATTAGATTAGTCGGTTATTCCGGTTCAGGCTACCTCTACCCAACTGAAGGACTTCAACCACGCGCCGGGCCGGACGAGGCGGGCTACGTTTAAGTGCAGCGCTAAATCCCGGCGGGAGTAAGCAGCCTGGTGGGCATCAGCAGAGCCCAGGCACGCTGGGATCCTTGAGGAGGCTCGTGAGGGCGGTCGCCTACTCCGGGTACGGGGCCACCCCCGAACTAATCGAGGTGGCCGAACCTGCGTGTCCCGCCGACGGAGTGGTCATCGCGGTGGGCGCGACCGGCGTGTGCCGGTCGGACTGGCACGCCTGGAAGGGGCATGACCCGGTCCCGTTGCCGCACATCGGCGGGCACGAGTTCGCCGGGATAGTCACTGCTACGGGATCTGAGGTGACCCGCTGGCAGCCCGGGGACCGGGTGACGGTGCCATTCGCCTGCGGCTGCGGGCGGTGCGAATACTGCCTGGCCGGCGACGCGCAGGTGTGCCCGCGACAGACCCAGCCGGGATTCACCGGGCCCGGGTCGTTCGCGGAGTTCGTGGCCGTCCAGGCGGCGGACGCGAACCTGGTGGCGCTGCCGTCATCGGTGGACTTCGTGACCGCGGCCTGCCTGGGCTGCCGGTTCGCCACCGCGTTCCGTGCGGTGACCGCGCACGGCCGAGTACGGGCCGGCGACTGGCTGGCCGTGCATGGCTGTGGCGGGGTCGGGCTGTCGGCGGTTCTCATCGGAGTGGCCCTCGGAGCCCGCGTGGTGGCCGTCGACGTCGCCCAGGCGGCGCTTGACCGGGCCCGCGCCCTCGGCGCGGAGGTCACCGTCGACGCAGGGACGGCGGACCTGGCCGCGGTCGTCGGAGAGATCACCGGGGGCGGCGCGCACGTCTCGATCGATGCGCTCGGCTCGGCGGCTGTAGCCGCGACCTCGGTGCACTGCCTGCGCCGCCGCGGTCGGCACATTCAGGTCGGCCTGCTACCGGAGGGATCCGTGCCGCTGCCGATGGACCTGATCATCTCGCGGGAGCTGGAGGTCTACGGCTCGCACGGCATGGCCGCCCGCGATTACCCGGCTATGATGCGGCTGGTCGCGGACGGCACGCTGCGCCCGGGCCTGCTGGTGGGAGACGTGATCGGGCTCGAGGACGCAGGCCGGGCGTTGGCCGCGATGTCAGGGATCAACGACGTGGCCGGGATGACGGTCGTCAAGCTCCCGCCGGCCGTGCGCTCGTAGGCGTTGATGCGGCGCGGATGGCGCTATGTGCCAGATTGCTTCGATAACCACTAGCGCCCTGAAAGGTGCCGTTCCGGCTTCCGGGCTTAGGTTGGTGGTGTGACCGGCCGGGCCTCAACGCGAAGGGGATCACCGATGGCAGACAGCATTTACTCCATCAGCGAGATCGTCGGCTCCTCCACCGAGGGCATCGACGATGCGATCAGGGGAGCCGTGACCCGCGCCTCGAAGACCCTGCACAACCTCGACTGGTTCGAGGTCACCGACATGCGGGGCCGGATCGAGGACGACGGCCTCTGCCACTTCCAGGTCACGTTGAAGGTCGGCTTCCGGCTGGACGAGCCGCCCGCCTGACCCGGCCGGGACGGCCGTTTGCGGCAGGATAGAGGCATGGTCCGTCCCGTGCCACGTCACGATCATGACGCCGGGGGCCCGGCCGAGCTGCTGGCCGCGAAGGCGGCCTTGCGGCAGGAGGTGTGGTCCGCGATGCGCGCGGCGAGGGTGGCCAGGTTCCCCGGTGCCGCAGGGCGCATCCCGAACTTCACCGGCGCCGAGGCCGCCGCCGAACGCCTGCGCGCCCTGCCGGCCTGGCAGGCGGCAGGCACCGTGAAGGCCAACCCGGACTCGGCCCAGTGGCCGGTGCGCCCGCGTGCGCTGGAAGACGGCAAGACCGTGTACAGGGCGGTCCCGCGGCTGGCCGGGCCCGAGCCGTTCTTCGCCCTGGACCCTGCCCACCTGAGCGAGCCGCCGCGCAAGGCGGCCTCGATCAGTGGCGCGGTCCGCTCGGCCCGCCGGGTCACGCTGGCCGAATTGTCCCCGGTCGACCTGGTGGTGATGGGTTGTGTCGCAGCCGGGGAGGACGGCGCCCGGCTGGGCAAGGGCGGCGGGTTCGCCGACCTGGAGTTCGCCCTGGCCACTGCGGCGGGGCTGATCGGGCCGCACACCGTCTGCGTCACCACCGTGCACGAACTCCAGGTCTGCGCGGCCGGGACGATCCCGCTGACCGGCCACGACGTACCCGTGGACTTCGTCGTGACGCCCGAGCGCGTCATCGACTGCCGCCGGGACGAGCCACGGCCGACCGTCGGCATCTGCTGGGAGGACCTGACCGAAGAGAAGATCGCGGCCATCCCCCTGCTGGCCGCGCAGCGGCCATAACGTTACCGTTACAGGCGGTCGGCCAGCCAGTCGGCCATCGCGGCCCTGGACTCGAACGCGTGGTTGGTAAGGCCGTGGCTGCCGTCGGGATACATCAGCACCTCGGCGCCCGGGGCCTCGCGGGCCAGGCGCTCGGCGTGATACGGCGGGACCAGGCGGTCCTGTCCGCCGTAGGCGACGAGCAGCGGGCAGCTGATCCGCGCGGCGGCGTCCTCCAGGGTCAGGGCCGCGGCCCGCTCGCGGGCCTCGGCCGGGCTAGCGGCCCCCGAGCGGTGCTGGAAGGTGATCCGGGTCTGCGGCGGCAGCAGGTCCCAGTCCAGGTCCCACCGGTACGGTCCGGCCAGCGCCACGGCCGCCCGCACCCGCGGCTCGTAGGCCGCCGACCTGGCCGCGTAGTAGCCGCCCAGGCTCACCCCGAAGACGCCGAGCCGGTCGGGATCGACGTCGCCGCGGCCCTTCAGGTAGTCCGCCACGGCCGTGGTCACCCGCTCGTAGGCCGGCTCGATCGGCAGCTCATACTCGGCCTCCCCCTGGCCAGGCCCGTCGATCGCGATCACGGCCAGGCCCCGGCTCAGCAGGTACTCGGCGGTGGCCTGCAGTTCCTCCTTCACCGAGTCGAGCCCGGGAATCATGATCACGACGGGCGGAAGCTGGGTCGGGGCTGGCGGAACCCGGAGGTAGGCGGCCAGCGTGCTGCCCGCGTAGGGCACGCGCACGGGCTCGGCGGGCGGGCTGAGCGTGCCGGCCCCGCGGCGGAAACACGCCACGGTGCGCTCGTGCGCCGCCCGCTGCTGCTCCGGGTGGTCAGTGAAGACGAACTTGCCCCAATGCCAGCACAGGGCGGCCCGCCGCCAGGCCTCCCCGGCGGTGACTAGCCGCCCGGCCGCTTCGGCCGTCTCGGCCAGCTGCTCAAAGTGCCGCGCAGTACGGCCCCACTCGCGGCACCAGTCGTCCCAGCGCTCGATGCGGGCCATGGTCGCCTGGAAGTCCGGGTAGCTGGTGCCGTTCGCCACGAAGCGAGCCGCCCAGTGCGCGGTCGCCGCTGCGACGCGCTTGTCCGGCGCCCATGTGTACAGCTCGGGCCGGCGGTCGCCCAGCAGGTCGTTGTCGCCGGACAGGCTCTTGTCCCTGGCCCGCGGCAGGTCGCAGGCGACCGTGAGCACGGTGGCCCGGTCGGCCAGCACCGGCCCGGCCAGCGGGTAGCCGTCGGGGCCGATGATCACCGAGCCGCTGATCCAGGACACGCCGCGCTCGGTCCGGCACCGGTCGGCCACCGCGACGAACACCCCGTTGGTGGCCGCGGCAGCCTGCGCCTTGATCACCTCGGCGGGACGCTCCCCGGCCGGCCAGCTGACGGCCGGCCAGTTCACCGGGGCCGCGATGAGGTCGGCGCCGTCCAACGCGGCCAGCCGCCCCCACTCCGGGAACTCCAGGTCGTAGCAGATCATCACGGCCACCCGGCCGACCTCGGTGTCCACCACGGGCGGCGGCGCGTCACCCGGGGTGAACACGAGCTTCTCCTTATCCCACAGGTGGGCCTTGCGGTAAACCGCCCGGAGGCCCGACGCGTCGACGAGGGCGGCGCTGTTGTACACGCGACCGTCGGCACCGAGCTCGCAGAAGCCGCCGACGATCACCAGCCCGTGCTGGTCGGCCAGCGAGCGCCACTGGCTCAGCGTGACGCTGTCGGCAGCCGGCGCGGCGAGACCGCGGGCCTCGGCCTCTGGGGCGCCGACGTCGAAGACGTAGCCGGAATCACATAGCT
>JBAUAY010001235.1:0-2511 GCA_049676235.1 Streptosporangiaceae bacterium | reverse complement strand
GGACCAGGGACCGGCCACCGCGGACCCGGCCAGGACGGGGGCCGCCGCTGGGCCGGCCAGGGTCGGCCGGACCCGGCCGCGGTTCTCCAGCCAGCGCAGCGCGTGGCCCAGCGCGCTCATCCCCAGGTCCAGCCCGCCAAGGAAGCTGATGCCGTGCCGCGTCAGCAGGCTCCGGCCGTAGTCGCTGACGTTTACGCAGGTGGACCCAGCTGGGATGATCGGGATCGGCGCGGAGGCCATCCGCTGCGCCAGCCAGTCCACGCGGGCCTCGAGCGTGCGGGCCGTCGCCTCGTCCGGCGGCCGGGCCTCGGGCAGCGTCACCCCGGTGAACAGGACGAAATCCAGGTTCGGGTCCCGCACCGCGATGTCGAGCGCGTGGTCGGCAGCGGTCAGGAAGCCCGTCCGGCCGGACAGGTTGGCCAGCACGCCGAAACCGGTGACGTCCAGCGGGTTCTGCGCGATGGCGAACGGCGGCAGGTGCGCGGTGATCGCCGCCGCCGTCTCCGGCGAGAATTCCGGGATCACCAGGCCCTGCGCGCTGGCCGCGTCGGCGATGATGTCGCAGGAGCCGCCGGACAGGGTCAGCACGCCCATCCGCCGCCCGCCCGGCCAGCGGTGGTACGCCAGGGCCGCCCCGGTGATCAGCAGCTCCTCCAGGCTGGCCACCCGGATGATGTTGAGCTGGCGCAGCGCCGCGTCGACCACCGCGTCGTCGCCGGCCACCGAACCTGTGTGGGCCAGGGCCGCTTCCCGGCCGGCCGGGCTCGAGCCGACCTTCAGCGCGACGATCGGCTTGCCCGCCCGGTCCGCCTTCTCCGCCACCCGGGCGAACCCGACCGGGTCGCTGATCTCCTCGAGGAACAGGCAGATCACCCTGGTCGCCTCGTCCTCGACCAGGTAGTCGAGCACGTCGGCCGTCGTCATCATGGCTTCGTTGCCCATCGTGGTGAGCAGGCTCAGACCGATGGCGTGCGCCTTGGCGAAGGCCAGCACCACGCTGGCCAGGGCGCCGCTCTGCAGCGCCACGCCGACCGGTCCGGCGATCAGCGGCGCCGGCAGCGTCAGCGCGTACGGCGCGGACCCGGTGTGCGCGTTGACGAAGCCCAGGCAGTTCGGGCCGAGCAGGGTGATGCCGTTCGTGATCGCCCGGGCGGCCAGGGCATCCTCGAGCGCCCGGCCGTCCTCGCCCACCTCCCGGTAGCCGGACGCGAGCACCACCGCGTTGCGGATGCCCGCCGCGGCCATGTCGTCGAGCACGTCCTCGACCGCGTGGACCGGCGCCAGGATGAACGCCAGGTCGGCCGGCTCTGGCAGGTCCCGCAGGCTCGGCACCACCGGCAGGCCGAACGCGCTCGTGGCCCGCGGATGGACGGCGGTCAGCGGCCCGGCGAAGCCGGTCGTGGCGCAACTCGCGACGATAAACCTGGCCCACCCGGAATTGTCCGAGGCGCCGACCAAGGCGATGCTCTTCGGCGCGAAGAACGCCCGCAGCCGCGGCGGCGTGACGAGCTCGGTCCGGTTCATCAAGGCACCCGCGGCTCCTTGGGCAGGCCCAGGGCGCGCTCGCCGATGATGTTCCGCTGGATCTCGCTGGTCCCGGAGTAGATCGTGCCGGCCCGGCTGCCCAGGAACACGCTCTGCCACGAACTGACCGGGTAGCCGTCGCCGTCCGGGCGCAGCAGCCCGTCCGCGCCCTCGATGCTCATCGCGATCTCGCCCAGCCGCTTGTGGTACTCGCTCCAGAAGAGCTTGGCCACCGAGGCCTCCGGGCCCGGTGGGCGGCCCGCTGCCAGCTGGGCCAGCGTGCGCAGGCCGCTGAACCGCATCAGCTCGACCTGCGTGTAGGCCCAGGCGAGCCGCTGCCGGACCAGCGGGTCGGCGGTCTTCCCGCGCTTGCGCGCCGTCTCGACCAGCTCCCAGAACTCCCGCTCGAAGCCGAGGTGAGCGACGGTGGCCCGACCGCCGCGCTCGTGCCCGAGCGTCGTCATGGCCACCCGCCAGCCGTTGTTGAGGCCGCCGATGACGTTGAACAACGGGGCACGGACGCCATCCAGGAAGTCCTCGCAGAATTCCGCCGCGCCCGACATCTGCCTGATCGGCTGGTACTGAACGCCGGGGCCGGTGAAGTCGATCAGCACGTAGGAGAGCCCCGCGTGCTTTTCCGCGCCGGGGTCGGTCCGGCACAGCAGGAACATCCGGTTGGCCCGGGCGGCACCCGAGGTCCAGACCTTCTGGCCGGTGATGACGACCTCGTCCCCCTCGAGGGCGCCGAGCGTCTGCACGGCGGCCAGGTCCGAACCGTGGTCCGGTTCGGAGAAGCCCTGGCAGTACACGTCCTCGCCGGAGATGATCCGCGGCAGGAAATACGCCCGCTGCTCGGGCGTGCCGTGCACGATGACGGACGGGCCGACCAGGGCCTCGCCCATGCCGCGGGTCACCCGGGGCAGGCCTGCCCGGTGGAACTCCTCGTTGAGCACGGCGACGTGCACCGCGTCCATGCCCTGCCCGCCG
>JBAUAY010001234.1:0-4724 GCA_049676235.1 Streptosporangiaceae bacterium | reverse complement strand
CAGCACGTTGGCGAAGATCGCGCCGAAGATCGCGGTGCCGAACGAGCCGCCGATTGAGCGGAAGAACGTGGCCCCGGAGGTGGCGACGCCCAGTTCGCTGTGCGGCACGCCGTTTTGCACGATGATGACCAGCACCTGCATCACGCCGCCGATGCCCATGCCGAGCACGAGCATGGAGGCCGCGTCCTGAAGGGTGGACGAGCCCACGCCCATCAGCGACAGCAGGTACAGGCCGAGGGTCATCAGCGCGGTGCCGGCGATCGGGAAGAACCGGTACTTGCCGGTCTTGGAGATGATCTGCCCGGAGCCGATCGAGACGGCGAGCAGCCCGGCCATCAGCGGGAGCAGGTAGACCCCGGAGATGGTCGGCGAGATTCCCCGGACGACCTGGAAGAACGCGGGCAGGTAGGTGATGGCGCCGAACATCGCGAAGCCGACGATGAAGCCGACCAGGCTGGTCACCGAGAAGGTGCGCAGCCGGAACAGGTGCAGCGGCAGGACCGGCTCGGCGGCCCGCCGCTCGACCAGCACGAATACGCCGATCAGCAGCACGCCGGCCGCGCCCAGGATGTAGATGGGCGCCGACTTCCACGGGTAGGTGGTGCCACCCAGGCTGGTCAGCAGGATCAGCGAGGTCACGGCCGCCGACAGCACCAGGGTGCCCAGGTAGTCGATCACGTGGTGCACCCGGCGCAGCTGCCCGGGCACCTGGCTGGCCACCACGACCAGCGCGATTACGCCGATCGGGACGTTGATGTAGAAGATCCAGCGCCACGTCAGTTCGTCCACGAACACCCCGCCAAGCAACGGGCCGATCACGCTGGCGAAGCCGAAGACCGCGCCGAACAGTCCCACGTACTTGCCGCGTTCGCGGGGGGAGACGATGTCGCCGACGATGGCCTGCGCGCCGACCATCAGGCCGCCGCTGCCCAGCCCCTGCACCGCGCGGAAGGCGATGAGCTCGATCATCGACGTGCTCAGGCCGGACAGGATCGAGCCGATCAGGAAGATGACGATCGCGGCCTGGAAGAAGATCTTCCGGCCGTACTGGTCGCCGAGCTTGCCCCACAGCGGGGTGGACACCGTGGCGGCCAGCAGGTAGGCGGTGATGACCCAGGCGATGTGGGACCCGCCCTTCAGGTCACCCACGATCGTCGGCAGCGCCGTCGACACGATCGTCTGGTCCAGCGCGGCGAGCAGCATGCCCAGCATGAGCGCGCCGATGATGAGCAGGATGCGACGACGGCTGAGCCCAGGCAGGGCGCCGTTGCCGGCCATGTCCGCGGCGGCCGGCTGGAAGCCGTCGGCAGGCGCGGGAGTGGCGGAGGCCATCAGTGGTTGTCCTTCCCCGTAACTTGACGTAGAGCGCAGCGTTCGGGCAGCCCGGCGGCGAGCGCCCGGAACGCGAGGTCGACGAGCTGGTCGAGCGGCACGGTGCCGCCGGAACCGGCCCAGAACGTAATGCTGGCGCGGAACACGCCGGCGGCCGTGGCGGCCAGCAGCCCCGGATAGGGATCCCGCTCCGGATCGGTGCCGAGCCGCTCGGCGAGCCCTTCGGTGACGGCTCGCTCGACCATCGCCATCTGCGCCGCGTGGGCCGCGCGCAGGTGCGGGTCGGTACGCGCCTCTTTAATCCGGCGTAGCCAGTCCGCCGGGTCGCCGCCGAGCTCGGAGAGCTCATCGGCCACCGTCTGGGCGTCGCTGACCATGACCATGCGCAGCGCGTCCAGGACGGGCTCGCCGGGCGCCTCACGCACGACGCGCTCGCGCAGGGCCGCGACCCGGTCCGGGTCCGCGCCGAACAGTGCGGCTTCCTTGGACGGGAAGTAGTTGAAGAACGTGCGCGGCGACACGTCCGCCGCCTCGGCGATGTCCTCCACGGTGACGTGCGCGAAGCCGCGCTCGGCGACCAGGTCGAGCGCCACCCGGCGGAGCGACCGGCGGGTAGCCAGCTTCTTGCGCTCGCGCAGCGAGGCGCGCGGTTCGTCGGCGGTAGCCGTGCTAGGAAGTGTCATCATGCGCTCACTACAACTTTGCATCGTGTCTAAACTTGCAGTCCGAGGAATTTTACACGATGTGCAACGAGGACCTGGCGGCGGGTATTCCCGGCCCCAGTGCGGGCCGGGTTCGGCGCGATCGAGCCAGCGGTGTCCGCGTTGAAGTACCGGTGGCGTCGCGCCTTACTCGTTCGCGGGGCGGAAGCGCAAAGCGGACCAGGTGCCGTCGATCGACACCTGGCGGACGGGCTGCACGCCACGGGAGGACAGGGCTGCGGCGAGCCGGTCACGGTTCAGGTCCGTCCCGAGCTGGCCGCCCTTGGGGTAGCTAATCCAGGCCAGGCGGTCCGCTCGCGCCGCCGCTATCGCCTGTTCTGCCGAGGGCAGGTCATCCCGCCGGGTGACGAAGGCGACCACCACGTCGGCGTCGGCAGCGGTGGCCGCCGCTGGCACTCCCGGCAGGACCAGGCCGGGCGGCGCGTTCAGTAGCGTCACCGACTGCCCGGGTTTGATCTGCAGCTTGCCGCTCATATCCACCCCGTCAGGATGCCGCTACTACGTCGCGGTCGCAATGCCCAGATCGCATCGCGCCGCGGCATAGAGCGTGCCGGTCGGCGATGATCTCGACGGCCGTCATTCGTTTTCGGCACGGACTTCATCAAGCAGGTCGTGGATGGCCTGGATGACGGCCTCTGGGTGGTCGGTGGTGATGGTGCTGTGCCTGGCGTCGTCGAGAACACGCTGCTCGCCGCGGGTCACCGAATCAGCCAGCGCCGTGTAGAGGCGGCGTTTGCCCTCGGTCATCTCGCGCAGCGCCTTGCCGGACACGAGCAGCCGCATGCCGGGGTCGATGCCGAGCGGGGTGAGCGCGATAAGCGGCACGTCGGGCAGGTCTCCGCCGCGGGAGAGTTCGTCGGCGAGCTCGGCCAGGTTGCTCCTCTCCCGGACGCCCGCCTGCCACCATTCGGGGGAGAGGTGGCGGTCGATGAGCTGCTGGCGGATCGGCTCGGGCCAGCCGGTGAACATCCGCCGGTACATGCGGCGCATGAACGGGCGCATGAGCCGCAGCTGGAGGGGGCCGGGATCTGGCTGGCGCAGCCGGGCCAGGTGCAAGCCCTCGGGCATGTACGCGTCGGTGGCCTCGTAGAAGGCGTCCAGATAGAGCACCCCGGCCACCTCGGCCGGGAAGAGCTGGGCGAACCGGCGGGCGTAAGCACCGCCAAGGGAGTGTGCGGCGAACAGGTACGGGCCGGGCACGTCGGCCGCGTCGAGCAGGTCCCGCAGCTCGGTGGCGACCTCGGCCGCGGTGCGCGGCAGCTCGGCCGGGTCGCTCCAGCCCGTACCGCCGCGGTCATAGAGCACACTGGTAGTGAGCTCGGCGGCCTGGTCGCCGATATTGAGGTAGTCCAGGCCGACGGCGCTGGCGCCGGGCAGGAACACCACGGCCGGGCCTCCGCGGCCCGAGCGGTGCAGCCACAGCCGCCGCCCGCCTACCTCGTAGAACTGCCCGAGCGGCGGCGCGCTAGCCGGGGCTGCCTGCTCGCCTACGTGGGCCGGGCGCTGGGTCATCACGGCTTCGTCTCCTTTGCCGTTCCGGGGTCAAGGTCCGCGGCCGCGTGGAGCGCGCGGCGGCGCTGGTGCCACTCGGTGAGCACCTCGGGGAGCCTGGCGGCGAGGAAGTCGTAGAGGGCCGCGGCTTCCGCCAGGACAGCCCGCCTGGCCGGTGCGACGTCGCCGGCCAGCGCCAGCGCCTCGCGGGCCAGCTCCGCCTGCTCCTTGTAGGGGCCGCCATCGAAGCCTCGCGGATCCAGGGTGGCGGCCGGATTGAGGCTGACGCGGTCGACCCGCTCGCCCGCGGCCCGGGTGCGCAGCACCGCGTGGTAGTCCTCCAGCTGCCTGACCGCCCCGGCGATGGCGCTGCGGCTGGCCAGCAGCGCCTCGGCCAGGCCGTCGATCGTCTGCTGCGGCGGATCACAGACCGCGAGGTAACCAAGGACCCGGCCGGTCACCGGCGGGAAGCCGTACTCGCGCGCGTAGAAGCTCGCGGCCCGGTCGGCGTAGGTCCGTTCTGCGTCAGTAGCCATGTGCCTGAGATTATAGTAATAGTAGTAATAACACAAATTTCTGTTATTTGAGTCACCGACTTGCTGACCCCCAGATCTGGCTTCGCCGTCACCGGCCGCCGGTGTACTGCGGCCGAGCTCTACCGTTAGCCTCGTCCCATGCTGATTGGCGTGGGACTAGATGCCCGGCTCGGTCTGCCGTTCGCGCAGCTGCGCGCGGCCGCGCGAGAGGCCGGGCCGTTCGGTTTTGACAGCCTGTGGACCCCGGCCGGGGGCGTGCCGGACTCGTTCCACGTCTGCGCGGCATGGTCGCAGGACAGCTCGCTGCGCACCGGGATCGCTGTCGTCCCGGCGGCGCGGATGTGGACCCCGCTGGGCCTCGCGGCGCAGGCAGCCACGCTGGCTCAGCTCTCCTCCGGCCAATTCGTCCTGGGCGTGGGAACGGGCGGCTACGGGCCCGGGTTCTGGGCCTCGGTCGGCCTGCCGAACCGCCCGATCGCCGTCATGCGCGAGTACGTCACCCAGATCCGCGCACTGCTGGCCGGCCAGACGGTCGCGGTCCGCGAGACCGACGTCGGCGGGGGCACGCCCGGCTGGCCCCGCTCGGCGTCGCTCGGGGTGGCGGGCCCGCCGCCGGCTCCGGTGTACCTGGCCGCGCTCGGCC
>JBAUAY010001233.1:0-2245 GCA_049676235.1 Streptosporangiaceae bacterium | reverse complement strand
TCAAGCCTGCGAGTGCCGCGCAAGTCAGCCGGGGCCGCCATTGGCCGCCGCGCCGACGAACGCCGGCTGCCACGTCGGTGGCACCCGGCTGCTGCGGGCGTCGATCACGTCGGCCACGATGCACGTAATGTTGTCCGGCCCGCCACCCTCGATGGCGAGCTCGACAAACCGCGATGTCACCTCGTCCAGGTCCCGCACAGAGGCGAGCATCTGGTGCAGTGTCTGCTCGCTCACTACTCCCGACAGGCCGTCGGAGCACAGCAGGTAACGGTCACCGGGGTAGGTCTCGAGCAGTGCCAGGTCAGTCTCGGCGACCGTCCGGCCGTCGAGGGCACGGAGCAGCAGCGACCGGTACGGGTGCGTGGCCATGTCGTCTTCGGTGATCTTGCCCTGGTCGACCAGCGATTGCACCAGCGTGTGATCGCGGGTGATCTGAATGAACTGGCCGTCGCGCAGCAGGTAGGCCCGCGAGTCCCCGATATGGCAGAGCGCCGCGTACCCCTCAGACCACAGCAGCGCGGTCAGCGTCGTGCCCATGCCCTCGAGCGCCGGGTTGGAGATGATCAGCTCCTGGAGGCGCAGGTTGGCCGTCGCGACCGCGTCGGCCAGCGCACCGACAAGGTCAGGGCCGGGATCCTCCGCGTCGAGCGAGGCGATCGTCGTAATCGTAACGGCGCTTGCCACCTCGCCGGCCGCGTGGCCGCCCACGCCGTCGGCAACCGCGAGCAGGTGCGGTCCGGCGTACGCCGAGTCCTCGTTCCCCTCTCTGAGGAGACCGACATCGGACCGTACTGCGTATCTGAGGGCTAGTGTCATCTCCGTAGTCCCAGAACGGTCTTTCCCCTGCTCCACGGCGGCCCGGGCAGCCGAGGACCCGGACAGCGAGCTGGGGCGATAAAGCCGGGCTTGCGAGGCGGCCGGCTGTGGACCTGGGCTCACCGGCTCTCCCGGGAGGGCGGGATGTCCCCCGGTCTCTTGCTCCCGGTCCCTGGTCCGCCGCAACTTCATGGCGTGACCTCCTGTGTCCTGGGCCGCTGGGGCCGTCCGACAGGAGCCATCAGCCACGGGGGGCAATTCCGGCGAGCTCCATCACCGTGGTACCTATTCTACCCACCTCACGGGTGTGGGCACCGGAAACTGTGTCACCTCATGCGACCTGCGAGATAAGGATCAGGTGCGGACCGCTCGCGGCGTCACAGGCCGCGATCACGCAGCACGGCAGAACGCTCAGCAGCCGCATGCGTCCGGCGCTCCAGCCGCGGACCAGCGATTCCCGGCGCCACCCACCCGCGAGGCCGGCTCCGGCCGTGCGGCGTAGCGGGCGCCCGCGGGCCGGCCACGTCAGCAGCAGGGCACCGACCGCCATGATCGCGCCGGCCGGGAACACAGCCACCGCCGGCCGGACGCCTCCCTGTGTCACGCTGATGATCAGCGTGGTCACGAACGCCAGGTAGCCAGCGATGATCACCGCGCCCGCCATCCGGCCCAGGCCGCGGCCCCGGTAGGCGAGCGCCAGCGCCAGCCCGGTCAGCCCCGCGTATCACCCGGCCACCAGCAGGTCCTGATCAGACAGCGCCCCCAGCCCGGTCAGGCTCGCCGGGATGAGCAACCCGGCCATGACGTTGATCGCGTTACTGTTCAGCGCGGTGCTCAGCACCGCCGCGCCCCGGCCCCGGACCGCCAGGTAGACCGCCGTCACCGCGTTCGGCAAGCTGGTGACCACCGCCAGCACCAGCCCGCCGATCACGATGTCCGCGACCTCGTACCGGCGGCCCAGGGCGGTGGCCGCCTGCTCCATCGTGATGCTCGCCGCCACGACCGCGACCAGGGCCACAGCGGCGGCCAGGCCGTCCCGCCAGGTCCCCCGGCGAGGCCTGATCGCCTCGGCGAGCTCTGCCTCCTCCTCGTGAACCGCCGCGATCAGCCAGCCCGACCACCCGAGGAAGCCGCAGGCGTTCCATCCGGGCGCGGCGCATCCCCAGCACCGCGATACCGGGCACCAGCACCGCCGCGGTCAGAATTTCTGAGCAGCGGACTCTTAATCTGCGGTTGCGGCAACGCTGGTCAGCAATTTTTTGATCACGTACGGCAGCAAGCCTGACGCTGCCTCCCCTGCCGTGCGCAGTCCCGGCAACGCCGACCGTGCCTCGACCACCAAAGAGTCCCGTCCCAGTCCAGCTGGCCGCCGCGCACGGCGGCACGATCACCGCGGCCAGCCCGCCCGGCGGCGGCGCGGTCTTTACCC
>JBAUAY010001232.1:0-1592 GCA_049676235.1 Streptosporangiaceae bacterium | reverse complement strand
GCTGATAGGAGCGCGGCGGAGGGGCTCGCCGCGCTCGCGCCTGCCGGCTTTGCCGCGGGCGGCACGGATGCGGTGCTGCCGCCGCCAACGGTCCCTGCCAGGCGTAACGCGTGACGCGGGTAGGAGGATGGCGCGGATGCTGAACCGCGGGGATGCCCTGGATAAGACGCTGGAAGACCTGGCTGCGCTCGGCACCGACAGGGACCGGGAGCAGCTGGCGGCGGTGCGGGACCGGCTGGCCGCGGCGCGGCTGCGGGTGCTGGTGGCGGGTGAGGCCAAGCGGGGAAAGAGCACGCTGATCAACGCGCTACTCGGCCGCCCGGTGCTGCCATCGGGGGTGACGCCGCTGACCGCGGTGGCCACGACCGTCCGGTACGGCGAGGACCCGCACGCCGAGGTGCGGTTCGGTGACGGGCACGAGGAGAAACACCCGCTGGCGGCGCTGGATGACCTGGTGACCGAGCGGGGCAACCCGCGCAACCGGCGGGGCATCGCGGCGGTGACCGCGTTCATGGACGCCCCGGTGCTGGCCGGCGGGGTCGAGCTGGTAGACACGCCGGGCACCGGGTCGGTGTTCGTCTGGGATACCGACGCAGCGCATCAGGCATTGGAGACGATGGATGCCGCGGTGTTCGTGCTGACCGCCGACCCGCCGGTATCGGCCAGCGAACGCGAGCTGCTCGGCAAGGTGGGCGACCTGTCGGTGAGGACATTCGCGGTGCTGAACAAGGCCGACCACCTCGACGACGCGGGACTGGCCGAGGCGGCGGAGTTCACCAGCCGGGTACTCGCCGAGGCGGGTCACGCCGGCCAGGTCTACCCGATGTCGGCGCGGGCCGCCCTGGATGGCGGTGACCCCGGGTTCGCCATCTTCGCCGCCGATTTCGCCGCCTATCTGGCATCTCGGGGTCGTTCGGACCTGGCCACCTCGGCGACCGCGCACGCGCGCCGGATCGCCCGGTCGCTGCTGGATGAGGTTGCGTTGACCCGGCGCGCGGCGCAGATGCGCACCGGAGACGCCGCCGGGCGGGTGGAACGGTTCGGCGCCCGGCTGGCTGAGGTCGCCGTACACAGCCGGGACGCCGTCACGATCGTGACAGCCGAATCGGCCCGGCTGCTGTTCGCGCTCAACGACGCCGCCGACCAGGACGCGCCCCGGCTGGGCCACCAGATCGCCAGCGAACTGGACAAGCTACTCGGCGGCGAACTGCGGGCCGCAGCGCCCGGCGAGATCGAGCAGCACGGGCGCGAGCGGCTGGTCACGCTCACCGTGGCCGCCGCCGATGACTGGCGGCAGCGCCAGCGGGATCGTATCGAGCAGGGCCTGGCCAGCGTGGACGCCCGGCTAGCGGCGGACTTGAAGGCCGAACTGGACGTGCTGCGCGATTCCGCCGCCGAGCTGCTCGGCCTTGACCTCGCCGTGCCGGAGCCGGGCGGGCGGCTGGCCGAGGACCGGCGGTTCTTCTACACCACCGCAGAGGCTGTAGACCAGACCGAGCTGCTGGCAGGCGCGGTCCGCCGCCGGCTCCCCGGCGAGCTCGGCCGCCGGGCAGCCCGCGAGCACCTCCGTCGCGAGGCACCCGGCCTGGTCG
>JBAUAY010001231.1:0-2806 GCA_049676235.1 Streptosporangiaceae bacterium | reverse complement strand
CCTGGAGGACGTCGGGCATGCCCGGGACGAGGACGACGCCGCTCGCGTGCTAGGCATAGCCTAGGTGCACGCTACGCTCGCGCTCATCGCCGTCACCGCGGTGGGGACAAGGGATATCGATAACCGGCAGGGTCGTCGCAGCCGGTGCCAAGGTCAGCCGCCCAGGTCCCGAACCCGGGCCGCGCAATTAGGCAGAACCATCGCCCGGTCATATCCGCGCCCCCGTAGCCCTCGCCCATGCCAGCGCACGGCGCCGGACCGCCCGGCGATGAATCCGGAATCCGGTCCGGCCCGAAGTCGTCCAGGCGATATTCAGTGCCCTGGCCGACATGGACCCCGGCAAGCTCGCGCCGCTCGAGGCGAACCGGATCAGGATCACCCCTGCCGAGCGTAAGCGGGCCGGCGAACTCTACCTCGCAGCATGCTCGCGAGCCGCGGTCAGCGGAAACGCTGGCTCGAGGCCACGCAGGTGCTGATCGGCGACCGCAAGTTCTCCGAGCCCAGCTGGCCCGGCCTGGTCGACGGCCTCAGCCCGGAACGGGCCTCACGGCTGCGCGAGCGCCCATGAGGACCAACGGCCGGAAATCCGGTGCTAGCGGGTGAATGTGCCGTACGTTGATCGCTCGTGCCGGCCAGATTCCTGACGGATGAGCGACTCGCGACGTATGGCCGGTACGCGGCTGGGCCTCCGGATCAGGCGGTGCTGGAGCGGTTCTTCTTCCTCGACGACGCGGACCGGGATCTTGTGGCGAAGCGGCGTGGTGATCACGACCGGCTCGGGCGGGCGCTGCAGCTGGTCACGGTTCGTCATGTGGGGGCGTTCCTGGCCGATCCGCTGGATGTGCCGCTAGTGGTACTGAACTATGTCGCAGCGCAGCTCGGGGTGGCTGATCCGTCGTGCGTGAAGCGCTACACCGAGCGGGACAAGACCCGGCTGGAACATCAGCGTGGACGGCTGCTCCCCGTTCGCCTCGGCTGAGGCGGGCCTGGTGCAGTAGCTGGATGACGACGCGTGGACGACCGGGTACGGCGCCAGGGCACTGTTCTACGCCGCGGTGGCCTGGCTTCGGGAAGGCAGGGCGGTCGTCCTTCGTTCACGCGATACGAGGCTGCTGGTGGTTCGATGTGTGGTCAGCAATCCCAAAATGCGGAGGCCACGCGAACCAGCTGACCCGGCCACTCAATCATCTTCGAACTGCTCTAGCAGCTCAGGTGCGTCAGCGGGCCCGGCTTCGGCCTCCTGGGTCCGCCAGGTGCGGGCCTCGGCCCGCTCCGGCGGGTCCGGCACGGCGGCGAGCAGCCCCAGGTTGTTCTGCGCGCCGGCGTCCCCGGCTTCGGCAGCCGCCGCCGAGGCAGGCCGCGGTCGGACGGAAAGGGATGAGGCACGGCCGTGAGCCGGTGCTGCGGCTGGCTGGTGCGCCTCGCTGTACAGCTCCTCCATCCGGTCGACGAACGCTGCGTGCGGGAAGCGGGCCGCGTATGCGCGGCCCGCCTCGCCGAGCTGCCACGCTTCGTCAGGAGCCAGCAGCAGCGACACGAGCGCTGCCGCCAGTCCCTCCGGGTCCTCCGGATCGACTACCAGCCCGCTCCGTCGGTGGGTCACCTGGTCCGGGAGCCCGCCGACGCGGCTCACCACGACCGGAACCCCGGCGATCATCGCCTCACCCACGACCAGGGGCGTGCCCGCGCTGCGAGAGGGGACGGCCAGGATATCGAGCGCGGCGATGAGGTCGGCGGCATCGTCACGGAAGCCCAGAAACCGCACCTTCTCCTCGAGCAGTCCCAAGTCGCCCGCCAGCGCCTCCAGCTCCCCGCGGAGCCGCCCGTCGCCGATGACGACAAAGCGGGCCTCCGGGACGACGCCAGCGACGAGTGACGCGGCGCGCAGGAAGACATCGACGCCCTTTTCCTGGATGAGCCGCCCGGCGAAGCCGACCACGGCGGACTGCCCGCCGCTAGGCTGGGTCGCGCGCGGCCGGACAGGGAGAGCGGGGACCGCGGGCAGCACCTCGATGCGGGCGGGCGGCACGTGGTAAACATCGGCGAGCACGTTACGTATGGCGGTCGACACAGCGACGATGCGGGAGGCCCGGCGGTAGGACCAGCGGCTCACCGCCCGTGCCCGCCACGACCGCCACCGTCCCTCCGTGTGCTCCGTCAGGACCAAAGGGGTGTGGCGCGGGACTGCAGCGGCGGCGGCCGCGCCGCTGGCGTAGAGGTGCGCGTGCACCACGTCGTACCGGCCTTGGGCAAGGAGGCGGCGCAGCGCGCGGACGTAGCGCAGGGACAGCCGCCGCTTGACCAGCGACCCGGCCAGGACGTTGACCGGCACGTCCGAGGCACGCAACTGGCCCGCCAGGACGCCGGCCGCGGAACATGCCACCTCCACGTCCCACCCGCGGGACCGGAGTGCGATCGCGAGGTCAACGACATAGCGCTCGGCGCCACCGCCATCGAGGGAGTCGATGACGAGAAGCACGCGCCGGGGCGGGCCCACGGCCGGCGTCCTGTTGCGCGCACCAAGCGGCCAAAGTCCGCGGAGCTTCCCGGGCCGAAGCCGGGTGACCTGTGAGGTGTAGTCCGTGGCCGCTATCACGTCAGGCCACTGCGGCTTGCATTTCTTGCATTTAAGGATTCAAGCTCCAGACCGGGCGGTCGTTACATCGGTGACGCTCTCGCTCTGATGGAGCAGCGATGACGCCCCCCGGCTGTCGCGGATCTCGCCTACCCCTGCGCTGGTCTCAGTTAGGGCTCGCGAAACAATGCACTTTCACTGCGGCCGCCAGGCGTCAGCGTCGCGGCGAAC
>JBAUAY010001230.1:0-4836 GCA_049676235.1 Streptosporangiaceae bacterium | reverse complement strand
ATCACGAGCCGACGTGCGGCGATGACCCCGCTAGGGGATTTGATCAAGCCCCCTATCAGGGCAGCAGCGGCCCAGGATCACTGAACACCGACCCCGGCCTCAGGCGGCGGCGGGCACCTTGTCCAGGAAGCCGTGCACGCTGCTGATCCGGCCGCTGGGGTCGAGGACCGCGACGTCGAACCCGATCACGATGGGCTCGCCGTCGGACGGCCCCAAGTGCCAGGTGAACCGGGCCTGGTTGTGGTTCGCGTCGACCGGCCCGCCGAGTGAGAACACCAGCCCAGGGAACTGGCCCTGCACGGCGCCGATGAGCCCGTCGATGTCGGCCGGCCCGTGGGCGTCGGCGAGCGGGTCGGTGTAGCTGCCGTCGGCCGCCCATAGCGAGTCGACGAGCCTGCGGCGGCGCTCCGGGTCCGTCTCGTTCCAGGCGGCGATGTAGCGCTCGATGATCTCCTGCATCTGCTTTCCCTCCGTAAAAACGATCCGACGTCACCGATCCTGCCCACCGCAGGGAAGCGCGGCAATTACCTCCGAGGTAATGCCATCGCCTACCCGCTGCAGCTAAGCTAGAAAACTATGCACGCCGGGGACCTGCTGCGCGAATGGCGGCAACGCCGCCGGCTCAGCCAGCTGGACCTCGCCATACAGGCCAACGTCTCCTCCCGGCACCTGAGCTTCGTCGAGACCGGCCGCTCCCGGCCGACTAGCGAGATGATCCTGCACCTGGCCGAGCATCTCGACGTGCCGCTGCGCGACCGCAACGCGCTGCTGCTGGCGGGCGGTTACGCGCCCGCCTACGCCGAACGCGGCCTGGCCGAGCCCGAGCTCAAAGCGGTCCGCGATGCCCTGCGCAAGGTCCTGGCCGGCCACGAGCCCTACCCGGCCGTGGTGGTGAACCGCTGGTGGGAGCTGGTCGACGCGAACCCGGGCATCGCGCTGTTCACCAGCCGGGTAGCACCAGAATTGCTCGAGCCGCCGGTCAACGTGCTGCGGCTGAGCCTGCACCCGGACGGCATGGCCCCGCGGATCGCGAACCTCCCCGAGTGGCGCGCCCACCTGCTGGCCCGGCTGCACCGCCAGGCCCAGGCCACCGGCGACCAGCGACTGAGCGACCTGTACGACGAGCTCGCGGCCTACCCCGGCGGCGAGAGCGGAAAGCCACCACAAGCGATCGACGTGATCGTCCCGCTCCGCTACCGCAGTGATGAAGAAGAGCTCTCCTTCATCAGCCTCACCGCCGTGGTCGGCACGCCGATGGACATCACCGTCGAAGAGCTGGCGATCGAGTCGTTCTACCCCGCCGACGAGAGAACCGCCCGAGCCCTCAGCGGAAGGCTCTGACCGTGACTGCCGAACGGCTCAGCCTGCGGGAGCTGAACCGCGCCACGCTGGAGCGCCAGTTCCTGCTGCGCCGGGCCGCGACGACGGCTAGGGAGGCGGTCGGGCACCTGGCCGGCCTGCAGGCCCAGACCCCGCTGGCTCCGTACGTAGGCCTGTGGACGAGGCTGGCCGGCTTCGGTCATCAAGAGCTCAAAGACCTTATGACCGAACGGGCCGTGGTACGTGCCCACCTCATGCGCAACACGGTCCACCTGCTGACCGCCGAGGATTTCGTCAGCTTCCGCCCCCTGTTCCAGCCCCTGATGGACCGCGGGCTAGCCGGGAACTTCGGCCGGAACCTAGCGGGAGTCGACCCGGCCGAGCTCCAGGTGACCGCGGCCGCCCTGCTCAGCCGAGAAGCACTGACCCGGGTAGAGATCGGCCGGCGGCTGGCCGTGAGCTGGCCGGGGCACGACCCGGCCTCGCTGGCCTACGCCGCCACTCACCTGCTGCCCCTGGTGCAGGTGCCGCCGCGTGGCCTGTGGGGTGAGAACGGCCAGGCCGCCTGGTTCCTGGGCGCCGCGTGGCTGGACGGGCGGGGCGTATCCGCGCCGGATCCGGCCCGGCCCGAAAACGCCCGGGAGCAGCTGGCGCTGCGCTACCTGGCCGCCTACGGGCCGGCCACCGTGCGCGACATCCAGGCCTGGTCCGGCCTGTCGAGGCTGCGCGAGGTGACCGACCGCCTTCAACACGGGGTCGGCCAACACGGGGCCCGGCTGCGCACGTTCACGGGTCCGGACGGTGGCCCGCTCCTCGACCTGCCGGACGCACCTCGCCCCGAACCCAAAGACCCCGATGTCCCGGCGCCGCCCCGCTTTCTGCCCGAGTACGACAACCTGCTGCTCTCCTACGCCGACCGCAGCCGGGTCATCCCGCACCGCCGACCCGTCCCGCTGCCGCCGGGTAACGGCGCCACCGGGGGCACGCTCCTGGTCGACGGGTTCTGGCAGGCAAACTGGAAGATCGTCAAGGGCACCCTGGAAATCCAGCCCTTCATCCGGCTGAGCGCCGCGGACATGGCCGCCATCGCCGCCGAGGGGGAGCGGCTGCTCGGCTTCGCAGCACCAGCGGGGACTGAGACCGATGTCCGTTTCGCCCCGGTATCGTGAGGTCTGACCGGAGGGCGTGAACCCGATTCGTTCGGGCCAATTAACGGACCCCGGGCCGCACCGGGACGGCCAGGGAATTACGGTAGGGGCATGGACGACAAGCAGATCATGGCTCACATCGATGAGCTGATCGAGACCGAGCACAAGCTCCGCCAGCAGCTCGCGGCCGGCGAGCTGACCGCGCCGGAGGAGCGCGAGCGGCTGCGGTCCTCCGAGGAGGCGCTCGATCAGTGCTGGGACCTGCTGCGCCAGCGGCGGGCCCGCCGCGAGTTCGGCGAGAACCCCGACGAGGCCGCGCCGCGGCCGGTCCCCGAGGTCGAGGGCTACCAGCAGTAACGCCGGAGCTGAGCCGCAAGGTAGATATAAGGGAGTGGCGTGCGTATCGCGAGATTCGCCAAGGGCGACGGGGTCGCGTACGGCGTGGTCGAGGGCGAACCAGACAGCAGCCGGGGGGCGGCCCCGCGACCAGGACTGACGATCGCGGAGCTGTACGGGCACCCGTTCGGCGTCGATCCGGGCGGCGTCCGGCTGACCGGGAACCGGTACCCGCTGGCCGAGGTCAGGCTGCTGGCGCCGGTGCTGCCGAGCAAAGTGGTGGCCGCGGGCCGTAACTACGCGTCGCACGCGCGGGAGATGAGCGGTGAGCCGACGGCCGAGCCGGTGATCTTCCTCAAGCCGTCCACGTCCGTGACGGGACCAGGGGACGCGATCAAGTACCCGGTAAAGCTCACCGACCGGGTCGACTTCGAGGGCGAGCTCGCGGTCATCATCGGCAGGCTCTGCCGCGGGGTGCCGCGCGAGCGGGCCGAGGAAGTGGTGTTCGGTTACACCTGCGCCAACGACGTCACCGCGCGGGACCTGCAGGCCAGGGACGGGCAGTGGACCCGGGCCAAGGGATTCGACACGTTCTGCCCGCTCGGGCCGTGGATGGAGACCGGGACGAACCCCGCGGACCTCGAGCTCGTTACGACGGTCAACGGCGAGGTCAGGCAGCAGGCGCGCACGTCCGAGCTGCGGTGGGACGTACCCGGGCTGATCGCCCACGTCAGCCAGGTGATGACGCTGCTGCCGGGGGACGTCCTGCTGACCGGAACGCCGGCCGGGGTGGGGTCGCTGACCGACGGGGACGAGGTCTCCGTGACGATCGAGAGCATCGGCACGCTGACCAACCGGGTGGTTATCAGCGACTAAATCATGACCTCCCCCGTGATGGCTGGTGAAAGCGATCTCTAGTGCAAGCCAGCACGGCTAGCTTAGGATTGGCGTTCGGAGCAGGCGTATGCCGTGAGCCGGGGCTACTTCGGGGCAGTTAGGGGAGGCGGGGACGCTGGCCCAGCGCCCTATTCCGTCTCGGTCGCGGAAGGGTGGGCATTATGGGTGGGGGCTACTCTCCTAATTCCGGTCGGCCGTCTAATTCCGGTCGGTCGTCAGACGGGCAGTTTCGCTCGTATTCCTTCTCCTCGCTGGTGCCGCTGCGGCACTGGGCCCGTGACCCGGCGCTGCGCAGCTGGCCGGTGCTGCTGCTGGTCGCCCTGGTCTGTGTACCGCCCATCGCGCTGGTGATGCTGAACAACCAGACCGAAGCCAGGATCCACGAGATCGCCTGGATCTTCGCGGCCTACTTCGCGGTGGCCTGGCTGCTGCTGCTCGGCGTCATCGTCCGCCCGCAGCACGTCAGCCGGTCCATGCTGGCCGCCATCGCGGTGATCGGCATCGTCACGCAGGCGCCCACCGCGATCTTCCTGGAGACCAAGCTGCACAGCAGCACCGGCAACCTGCTCGACGTCTTCACCATCGGTATTCCGGAGGAGCTGGCCAAGGCCATCCCGATCGTGGTGGTGGCGTGGATCTGGCGGCGCTACTGGCACACCCAGACGCCCCGGGACTACCTGTTCCTCGGCGCGGTGAGCGGGCTGGTGTTCGGCGCGGCCGAGGCCGTGCACTATTTCACCAACGTCCTCGGCTCGCTGTCGGGGAACGTCAACGGCCTGGACCTGCAGGACCTGACCATCCAGTACATCTGGCGGTTCCTGACCGACCCGATCGACCACGCTATGTGGGCCGGCATCACCGGGTACTTCATCGGCCTGGCCATCACCGGCCAGAACCGGAAGTACTCGCTCGGCCTGGTCGGGATCGCCATCGCGGCCGTCCTGCACGGCCTCAATGACTGGAACCCGGTCAACGGCCATGTTGCCTGGGTCCTGGTCACGCTGATCAGCGTGATCCTTTTCCTGGGCTACGCCCGGGCCGGAGCCTGGCTGCCGCAGCAGGCGCTCGCCTCCTCCCCGGACCTCGCGCCCTCCGCGCCGGGACCCCTCGGGCCGGTGCCGCCCGCACCCTGGGC
>JBAUAY010001229.1:0-2201 GCA_049676235.1 Streptosporangiaceae bacterium | reverse complement strand
TGACCGGGCTCGCCGGGACCCGAGATGCCGTACTCCCGGCGGTGCGAGGTGAGGGTGCCGCCCGGATGCTGCGAGCCGCCCCGGCCCGAACCGGGCTGATCGTAACGGGACTGATCGTAACCCGGCTGGCCGTAACCGGACTAACTGTACGCGTCCTGGCCCGCGCCGGGCTGGCCCGCCCAGGGCTGTCTCGGATCGGACGGCGGCGCGGCGGCGGCGCCGGGCGCGACCGGATCGGCGGCGGGCGCCTGGCTGGCCATACTGCTCCAGGAGAACCGGTCCGGCGGCGCCCCGGCCTGGCTGCCGATCGGCGTCCCGGCCGGCATGGTGCCGAACGCGAGTGACGACTCAGTCCCAGGCCCGAAGATACCCAGGGCCACGCGGGCGGCCTCGACGAACTCCCGGCAGCTGCCGTAGCGCTCCTCGGGCCGCTTGGCCAGCACCCGGCCGAACACCTCGTCGACCTCCGGCGGGAGTTCCGGGCGCAGGATCGTGGGCATGGTAGGCGTCTCTTCGACATGCGCCCAGATGATCGCCGCGTCCAGGTCCTTCTCGAACGGGACCCGCCCGGTCAGGCACTCGTACAGGACGCAGCCGAGCGAGTACTGGTCGGCCTGGCCCGTCACCGACGCGCCCCGGATCTGCTCTGGGGCGACGTAGTCGATCGTGCCCAGGAACTGCCCCGTGGAGGTCAGCCCACTGCGGGACATCGCGTGCTTGGTGATCCCGAAGTCCGCCAGGTACACGTGATCCGGATCGGCCTCGTCGCTGCCCCGTTCGATCAGCAGGTTCCCCGGCTTGACATCCCGGTGCACCAGTCCCTTGCGGTGCGCGGCGTCCAGCGCCCGGGCGGCCTGACTCACCAGGAAAAGGGCGTTCGCGGGCAGGATCCGTCCGCGCTTTTTGATCATCTGCCGCATGTCGGTCCCCGAGACATACCGCATCGCGATGTACAGCAGATCATCCTGGGAGCCCATGTCGTAAATGGGGATCACGTTCGGGTGGTTCAGCGAGGCGGCGATCCGGGATTCCTCCAGGAAACGGGCCCGGAATACGTCATCGGCGGCAAGCTCGGGCGCCAGCACCTTCAGTGCGATGACGCTGCTCAGGCGGAGGTTCTCCGCCTGGTAGACCACGCTCATCCCGCCGCGTCCGAGCACCGAGCGCACCCGGTAGCTCGCGAACTCGTCCCCCACCATGGGCAGCCCAGACATCACGCCCTCCCTCCCCGCCGCCCCGCCGCGGTTTTGATGCCGGTGGCGATTCCCCCTGCCGACCCGTTCGCCGAGAATGGGTCGTCAAGCCAAGATGTACTGGGAAAACGGGCGGCCGTCAACGTCTGGCCGAAAACCGAAATACGAGCTTGATTATGGAACATGAGGGACCGGAATGGAACGTTATATAGGCTCGAAACGGCGCTGGTAGCGTCGCACAGGCCCGGCCGGCAGCGCGCCTCACGGGGGTCGGGGCGGGTAGCCGGATCCGTTCGGTCCAAAAAAGATTTTTAATTATCCGAACGGGCCGGAGTGTTACCTTATCGTGACACGGAATTGCGTTCTCCGGCCGGCGACCTGACAGGCGCGTCACCTTCCGGGCCGGGAACGGCCCGGCGCAGGTGGGCCGCATACCCGCCGGTCCACAGCGCGAGCCCGGCGATGATGGCGGTCAGCGCGACGAACGCGCCCGTCTTGCCGACCAGCGTGCCCAGGCCGTCGACCAGGTACGGTACGCCGAAACCCAAGTAGGCCAGGGCGTAGTAGCAGGCGATCACGGCGCCGCGCTCGTCCGGGCGCGCCATGTGCTCGACCTGCCGCAGCCCGGAGACCAGGCACAGGCCGTAAGCCAGGCCGAGGAGCACGGCGGCGGCACCGGCCGCGACGCGGTCGGAGGAGGCCACCGCGACGATCCCGACCGCGGCTCCCGCCGTCGCGCAGGCTAGCCCGGCGACGCTGCCGGTGAGCATGTCACTCAGCCGCCGGGCGAGCGGTTGCACCGCGATCCCGGCCGAGAACGAGAGCGCCGTCATCAGCCCGGCGAACCCGGCCGACAGGGACCGCGCGCTGGTGACCTCCTCCGGCAGCACCACGATGGCCAGCGCCACCGAGCCGAACACCATCGGGCTGGCGGGCGCGACCACCAGCCAGAACCGCCTGGCGCGCACCGCGGCCGGCGGCCAGCGCCGCGGGTCCGCCGTCCCGGGC
>JBAUAY010001228.1:0-7065 GCA_049676235.1 Streptosporangiaceae bacterium | reverse complement strand
GCTCGTCGGCGAGGGACTCGTGGACTACGCGGGCGCGCAGCGCAGCCCGGCAGCGCTGGCTCTGCTGTCCGGTATCGCCTGCCTCGGCACCCCCCGGCAGGCGGCCAAGGCCGAGCGCGCGGCCCTGGAGCTGATCGAGGCCGGCGTGCCGTGCCCCGGCTGGGCCGAGCACCTGGGCGCGGTGACCTCGGCCGAGTGCTACGTCAACCCCGACGACCTCGGTGACGCCGACGAAGTCATCTGCGTGTTCAGCTACGCCGGGGAAGAGGCGCACGCGCTGATCACCGTGGTGGACTACAACACGGACGGGATGATCAAGGACGGCTGGGTGACGTCCCGGGTCGGCAAGCTGCTCGACCACTGCCGCGAGTCGAGCAGCCAGCGCGGCGCCGAGGGCAAGTACGCGTTCCGGCAGGTGGACGCGGGCCAGGCGCGGCACATGCTGGAGACGGCGCTGACCGTGACCGACGCGGCGTCCGACCCGCCGGTCAGCGACTCCTTCCCCTCCTACCACGCGTTCATCCGGGCCAGGATCCGGGCCCTGCCGCCCTACCGTGGCCGCTCGCTGTCGGCCACCGGGGAGCGGCGGCACGCCTGGAGCAGGGACCGCCGGGCCATGCTCGCCGCCGAGTTCCTCGCCTCCGACGAGGCCGAAGACTTGTCCGACCGCGGTTCGGCCAGCCACTGCGCGGACCGCATCATCGACTACGGATGCGACAAGGACTTCGGGCGGCCGCTGCGGATGAGCCCGACCAAGGTGGAGACCTTCCTACTCGGCTGGCTGCCCCGCAAGGTGATGCTGTCATTCGCCGAGCAGGACGCGATGCCGCACGTGCTCGGCGCGTGGGTGCGCTGGGCGGGCCGCCGCCGCGGGCTGGCCGAGGCCACCATCACCGAGTCCCTCGAGACGGTGTTCAACTCGATCGGCCGGTTCGCCCAGGCGTACCGGGATCCCGCCGAGTTCGGCTTGGACTACGCGCTGGTCCGGCGGTTGCTGCCGGACGCCGACCTGGAGGCGCTGCCCCGGCGAGCGTTCGCCTTCCCGGTCCTTGAGGGCTGGCATTCCGGCACCGACCTGTCCATCCTGGACCCGGCCGACCCGCGGGACCGGCGCGCGCTGCTCGCCGCCGACCACGCGACCCCCGCCCCCGGCGGGGTCGGCCGACACATCGAGCGGCACCTGGTGCTGGCCGACCGGCTCTGGCGCGGCGAGCCGCCCGAGCTGTGGGAGGCCGCGCAGCGCCTGCTCGACGCCGGCCAGGACCGGCACCTGGTGCTGCACGCGCTGATGGCCGTGCTCGACCACACCACCGGCGACGAGGCGGCGCTGATCGCCGTGCTGCGCGAGCTCGACGCCGACGGGGCGTAAGGCCGGCCAGGCCAAGCCGCGGGCCGGGGCGTGACACTACGCCCGTTCGGGATCAATGACGGTCTGAGCCCGCTACGGGCGGTCCGTATCCTCCCCCGCCCGGGGTCTCGATGACGAACACGTCGCCGGGTTCGACGCGCACCGAATCGCAGCCGCCCATGGCGGTGACCTCCCCGCCGGGGTGCTCGATCCAGTGCCGGCCGAGCGCGCCCGGCTCGCCGCCGGCCAGGCCGAATGCCGGGACCCGGCGGTGCCCGGTCAGCGTGCTGATGATCATCGGCTGGTTGAACCGCAGCCGCCTGATGCCTCCGTGGCCGCCGCGCCAGCGGCCGCGGCCGCCGCTGCCCGGCCTGATCCGGTAGGACTCAAGCAGCACCGGGTAGCGCCACTCGAGCACCTCGGGGTCGGTGAGCCGGGAGTTGGTCATCTTGGTCTGCACCACGTCGGTACCGTCGAAGCCGTGACCGGCGCCCGAGCCGCTGGCCACCGTCTCGTAGTACTGGTACTCCTGGTTGCCGAAGGTCACGTTGTTCATCGTCCCGGACCCCTCCGCCATCACGCCCAGCGCCGCGTACAGCGCTCCGGTGACGACCTGGGAGGTCTCCACGTTGCCCGCCGCGACCGCGGCCGGGTACCGCGGGGACAGCATCGTGGCCGGCGGGATGATCACCGTCAGCGGCTGCAGGCAGCCGGAGTTGAGCGGGATTTCGTCGTCGACCAGGGTCCGGAAGACGTACAGCACGGCCGCCATGGCCACGCTCGAGGGCGCATTGAAATTGTCCGCTAGTTGTGCCGAGGTCCCCGTGAAGTCGATCTCGGCGGTCCTGTCCGCGGCGTTGACCCGGACCGCGACCCTGACCACCGCGCCGTTGTCCATCTCGTAGGCGAACTCGCCGTCGTGCAGGGCGGTGATCACGCGGCTGACCGCCTCGGCCGCGTTCTGCTGGACGTGGCCCATGTAGGCCGTCACGACGTCCAGCCCGAAATGTTCCACCATGCGGTGCAGCTCGGCGATGCCCTTGGCATTGGCCGCGATCTGGGCGCGCAGGTCGGCCAGGTTCGTGGCCGGGTCGCGGGACGGGTACTCGGCGTGCTCTAGCAGGCTGATCGTCTCGGCCTCGTTGAGTCGGCCGTTCTCGACCAGGAGCCAGTTGTCGATCAGCACCCCCTCTTCCTCGACCCGGGTGCTGTAGGCCGGCATGGAGCCGGGCGACACTCCCCCGATCTCGGCGTGATGCCCGCGGCTGGCCACGTAGAACCAGATCTCTTCGGTTTCCCGATCTGGCCGGCTCGATGTTCCATCGTGCCGGTTATAGCCGGCTGGATGTTCCATCGTGCCGACATGCGTGGGGCGGGGGCCGAAAACGGGAGTGACCACTGTGATGTCGGGGAGGTGGGTACCGCCGTGGTAGGGGTCGTTGAGGACGTAGACGTCGCCGCGGCGGATGCGCGGGTTGCGCTTGATCACCATCTTGATCGACTCGCCCATGGAGCCGAGGTGCACCGGCATGTGCGGCGCGTTGGCGATCAGGCCGCCGTCGGCGTCGAAGACGGCGCACGAGAAGTCGAGCCGCTCCTTGATGTTGACCGAGTGCGCGGTGGCCTGCAGGCGCACCCCCATCTGTTCGGCGACCGACATGAACAGGTTGTTGAAGATCTCCAGCATCACCGGGTCGGCGTTCGTGCCGACCCGGGCTCTGGCGGGCCGCGCCGTCACGCGGGACAGCAGCAGGTCGCCGCGGTCGCTGACCACGGCCCGCCAGCCCGGCTCGACCACGGTGGTGGCGAGTTCCTCGGTGATGACGGCCGGGCCGTCGACGGCGTGCCCGGGCCGCAGCCCGGCCCGCGGGAACAGGTCCACCTCAGCCCAGGCGCCGCCGGTGAACATCGGGACCTGGGCGGAGCTGACCGGCCGCTCCTTGGTTGAATCCGAACGGGGCGGGGTGTCAGCGCTGCCTTCGGGTTCTTGCCGGGCTGCGGTGACCTCTACGGAAACGGCTTCCACGATGACCGGCTTGTCACGCATGAGGAAGGAGAAGCGGCGGGCGTATTCAGCCTCGAACGCGGCGGTCATCTGCTCCAGCGGCCCGACCGGGACGATGACGGCGGTGTCGGTGCCTTGGTAGCGCAGGTGCGCCCGGTGCGTGGCGGTGATCCGGCGGGCGGGCCCGCCGTCGGCCTCGACCTCGGCGCGGCCCTGGCGTTCCAGCGGGCCGGTGGTGGCCGGCAAGCTTGTTATGAGGTCCGTCGTGAGCGGCGCCTCGACGGCCTGCTCACGCATCGCGATGACGTCGGCCAGCCCGATCCCGTACGCGGACAGCACGCCGGCCAGCGGGTGGATGAGCACCCGGGTCATGCCGAGCGCGTCGGCGACGGCACAGGCGTGCTGGCCGCCGGCCCCGCCGAACACGTTGAGCACGTACTCGGTGACGTCGTAGCCGCGCTGCACCGAGATCTTCTTGATCGCGTTGGCCATGTTCGCCACGGCGATCTCGATGAAGCCCGCCGCCACCTGCTCGGGACCGCGGTCGTCGCCGGCCGTCGCGGTGATCTGCTGGCTGAGCTCCTCGAACCGGGCCCTGGTGACGTCCGCGTCGAGCGGGGCGTCGCCGCGGGTGCCGAACACCTTGGGGAAGTAGTCCGGCTGGATGCGGCCGAGCAGCACGTTGGCGTCGGTGACGGTGAGCGGGCCGCCGCGCCGGTAGCAGGCCGGCCCGGGATCGGCGCCGGCCGAGTCGGGCCCGACCCGGTACCGGCTGCCGTCGAAGTGCAGCACCGAGCCGCCGCCCGCGGCCACCGTGTGGATGGCCAGCATCGGCGCCCGCATCCGCACCCCGGCGACCTGCGTCTCGTACTCGCGCTCGAACTCGCCGGCGAAGTGCGACACGTCGGTGGAGGTGCCGCCCATGTCGAAGCCGATGACCTTTGCAAAGCCCGCCTGGGCGGCCGTGCGGGCCATGCCGACGATGCCGCCGGCCGGGCCGGACACGATGGAATCCTTGCCGCGGAAGCTGGCCGCGTCGGTCAGGCCGCCGTTGGACTGCATGAACAGCAGCGGGACGCCCTGTAGTTCTTGCGCGACCTCGGTGACGTACCGGCGCAGGATGGGCGAGAGGTAGGCGTCCACCACGGTGGTGTCGCCCCGGGAGACCAGCTTCATCAGCGGGCTGGTCCGGTGCGACTCTGACACCTGGGTGAAGCCCGCGGCGCGGGCGATGGCGCCGATCCGCCTTTCGTGCGCCGGGTACCGGTAACCGTGCACGCAGACCACGGCGACGGCTTCGAATCCGTCCCCGCGGGCTTTCTCGAGCTCTTGCGTTATGGCGGTCTCGTCCAGCGGGACCAGGACCTCGCCGTCCGCACTGATCCGCTCGCCGACCTCGATGACCCGCTGGTAGAGCACCTCGGGGAGCAGGATCCGGCGGTCGAAGATCCGTGGCCTGTTCTGGTAGGCGATGCGCAGCGCGTCGGCGAAGCCCTCGGTGATGACCAGGACGGTGGGCTCGCCCGTGCGTTCGAGCAGGGCGTTGGTGGCCACCGTGGTGCCGAGCCTGACCGAGGCGATCCGCGCGGCGGGGATTTTCTGGCCGCCCTGGACCCCGAGCAGCTGCCTGATGCCCGCCACCGCCGCGTCACGGTAGGCGCCCGGGTTTTCCGAAAGCAGCTTGCGGGCCACCAGCCGCCCGTCGGGGCTCCGGGCGACGATGTCGGTGAACGTGCCGCCCCGGTCGATCCAGAATTCCCAGCGTCCGTCCATTGACCGAGGGCAGCTAGCCCTGGTCGGGGACGGGGATCGGGTCCCTGGGGGCCAGCTCGTGATACGCCGCCTCGACGTCGGCGGCGGTCAGCGTGGTCAGGTCCGCGGCGGTCGCCTCCTCACCCAGCCGCACCACCCGGACGTCCCGGCAGGCGCAGGCGCGCTCGAACAGGGACCTGGCGAACCGGCCGTTGCCCAGCTCGTCGATCCGGCCCGCGTCGCACGCGTGCCTGAAGATGGCGGCGAGCACCTGCTTGGCGGCCGGGTCGAACATGTCCCCGGCCTGTTCGGCCAGCAGGTCGGCGATTCGGACCAGGTCGGCCGGGGTGTAGCTGGGGAAGGTGACCCGGGTGCTGAACCGCGACGCCAGGCCGGGGTTGCTGCGCAGGAACTTGTCCATGTCGTCCGTGTAGCCGGCGAGCACGATCACCAGCCGGTCCCGGTCATCCTCGGCCCGCTTGAGCAGCGACTGCACCGCCTCGGCGCCAAACGCGTCGCCGCCGGAGTAGCCGTCGTTGTGCAGCGAGTACGCCTCGTCGATGAACAGCACGCCGCCCATGGCCGAGTCGACGAGCTTGTTGGTCTTGATCGCGGTCGAGCCGAGGTGCTCGCCCACCAGGTCGGCTCGGTGCGCCTCCACCACCTCGGGCCTGACCAGCAGCCCGAGCGCGGCGAAGATCCGGCCCAGGATGCGCGCGACCGTGGTCTTGCCGGTGCCCGGCGGGCCTGTGAACACGAAGTGCCTGGTGGGCGGCTGGCTGGTCAGCCCGTGCGTGTCACGCAGCTTGGCCACGCGCAGCTGCGCGGCGATGGCGCGCACCTGCTGCTTCACCGGCTCCAGGCCGACCAGCTCGTCGAGCTCGGCGATGGCGCCCTCCACCGTGGGCGTGTCCTCGTAGCCGCGCAGCCGGCTGGTCAGCTCGGCGTACGCCTGGTCCAGGTCGCTGCCGCGGATCGTCACCAGGTCCGTGGCCGCGGGTTCGGCCGTGCCGGTCATCACCCGCACGTCGCGGGCCTGGCCGGCCTTCTCGAGCAGGCTGCGGACGAACCGGCCGTTGCCGAGGTCGTCGGTCATCCGGCGGCGGCCGACCTCCTCCAGCGTGCGCCACAGCACCGGGCGCGCGTCCGGGTCGAGCACCTCGCCGCGCCGGTCGAGCGCGGCCTCAGCCAGCGCCATCATCTCCGGCGGCGAGTAGCTCGGGAACTTCAGCCGGGTCGCGAAGCGGGACGCCAGGCCCGGGTTGGAGACCAGGAACGTCTCCATCTGCTTCTCGTAGCCGGCCAGGATGATGATGAGGCTCTCCCGGTTGTCCTCGGCCCGCTTGAGCAGCGTCTGGACCTCCTCTACGCCGAACCGGTCCGCCTGCCCGTCGCCCTCGTTGACCAGGCTGTAGGCCTCGTCGATGAACAGCACGCCGCCCAGCGCGGAGTCGATGAGCTCGTTGGTCTTGATCGCGGTCGCGCCGAGGTACTCCCCGACCAGGTCGGCCCGGTGCGCCTCGATGACCTCCGGCATCTGGAGCAGGCCGAAGGCATAGAAGATCTTGGCCAGCACCCGGGCCACCGTCGTCTTCCCGGTGCCGGGCGGGCCCAGGAACACGAAGTGCCGCATCGGCCGCTCCGTGGTGATGCCGGCTACCGTCCGGCGCCGCGCGGCCTCGATGGACGCGGCGATCGAGCGGACCTGCTCCTTGACCGACGTGAGCCCGATCATCGCGTCGAGCTCGGCCATCGCGTCCTCGACCGAGATCTGCGGCCGCGGCCTGGGCGGGCCGTACCCGCTGCCCTGGTGGTCGCGGGCCGCCTGGTCGGCGTAGGGCAGCGCCGCGACCTGAGCCCGGACGCCGTAGCTCGGCGTCCCCGGCGGACCGCCTCCCGGCTGGCCCGCTCCCGGATGGCTCGCCGGGCGGCCGCCGGGACCGGCCGTGTGGCCCTGCGA
>JBAUAY010001227.1:0-1583 GCA_049676235.1 Streptosporangiaceae bacterium | reverse complement strand
CTGCCGGACCTGCGGACGCTGCGGCCGAAGCTGGCCGCGATCGCCGACCGCACCGACCCGGTCGCGCTGCAGCGCCTGTTCGCGTCCGCGATGCTGGCCGCCGACCCGGTGGTCTCGGGCGTGTACTACGTCGATGACCACTTCGTCCCCTACGCCGGCGCCAAGCCGGTCGCCAAGGGATGGAACAACAAGCGCGGCCGGGCGGAGAGGGGCCGCGCCGACACCCACGTCACCGCGCACGACGGGCGGGCGGTGTGCTTCGTGACCGGCGAGCCGTCCGGGCTGACAGTCACGCTGCCGAAGGCGCTGGCGGAGCTGAACAAGGCCGTCCCCGCGGGAACGAAGATCATGCTCGGGTTCGACCGGGGCGGGGCGTACGCGCAGGTGTTCCGGCACTGCCGCGAGCAGGGCGTGCACTGGGTCGCCTACCGGCGGGCGCCGCTGGCAGTCCCGGTCATGCTGCCGGTCATCACCACGGTCACGATCGCCGGGCGGCAGCGGCAGATCACCTGGGCCGAGGAGACCGTGGACATCAAGGACTACGGGCAGGCCCGGCAGCTCACTTTGTTCGAGCACGGCAAGGTCGTGCTGCAGATCCTGACCTCCGACCTTGATGCGTGCCCGGCGGAGATCCTGGCCTGGCTGAAGTCGCGCTGGCGGGAGGAGAACTTCCTCAAATACGCCAGCGAGAACTACGGCATCGACAAGATCTGCGACTACCTGGCCGGCATCACCCAGAACACCAAGCTCATCGATAACCCGGCCCGCAAGCAGGCCACCGCCGCCGTCCGCGAGGCGGAGAAGGCACTGGCCGCCGCGGAACGCGGCCTGGCTGTGCTGCTGGCCGACCCGGCCATCCCGCCCGCCGCCAAGAACACCAGGCTGATCCCCGCCGCGCAGGAGAAAATCACCGCCGCGCGCAGGAAACTGGACGCCGCCACCGCCGCCCGCGACACCATCCCCGCCAAGCTGCCCGCCAACGTCATCGACCCCGAAGCCCAGGTCGCAGTGCTGCGCGCCGGCCGCCGCGGCCTGCAAATGGTGCTGCGGCTGCTCGCGCACAACGCCGAGCACTGGCTGGCCAGCCACCTCAACGCCTACCTGCGTGACGACGACGAATACCGGGCCATCACCCGCCAGACCATCATCCGCGGCCTGGCCGGCACCATCACCAGCACCCCCGCCGGGATCACCGTCACTCTCGAAACCCCCAGCCCACCCCGGGTCGCCCGGGCCCTGGCCCTGCTCCTCGACGAGATCAACCACACCCCGCCCGCCATACCCGGCGACCCCCGGCCCATCACCTACCAGCTCACCGCGAACCCAGCGATTTAACACCTCCCCAGCCGGCCCTTCCGGAGATCTGTGACCGGGAGCGGCTACGGCGCCTCGCCCGTGATCTGGCCGGGGCGCTCGATAACCTGCTCGGCCATGCCAGGAACGTGCAGCATGGCTACGTCGCAGCAGCCCGCCGCAAATGGCCTGCGGCCGAATGGATCATCGGCGATGGCCGCTACGCCAGCGTTGCCCGCTGCGACGTCACCACGGTGATGCTCTTCGCCACTCCCGCCGAAGCCGAACGC